>CAYNVC010000081.1:0-9387 GCA_964400615.1 uncultured Anaerolineales bacterium
AGCAAAGCGGCTGTGGTCGCGCTGACCCGTTCGCTGGCCCACCTGGTCGCTTTCCTGGCGTCGGACGAGGCCGAGTTCATCACCGGGCAGGCGTACAACGTCACCGGTGGCCGCGAGCTGACGTGACTGGAATCCGGCCAACCTGGTTCCCCTGTCCAATGTCGGTGGCAGCAGATTACAGGGCTGGTTTCATCAGAGTCCCGATCTCGGTCGCGCTCCAATGCCGGTCGCCGTCCAGCACGAGTGCGCGTGGGTTATCTAGCAGCCACTCGTCGTGCAACTCTTGGAGTTGGAGGAGGTACTCTAACGTTATGCCGGATTCTTCCGTCCGGTCGCGGGTGTGGATGCGTTCCAGGCAGACCTCGGCCGGCGTGCGCAGGTACAGGATCAGGTCTGGCTCGACGCAATAGTTCGAGGAGAGAAAATCCCACAGGCCGCAATAGAGTTGGTACTCGGCCTGCGACATCAAGCCCGTGCGGTAACAGTTTTCGGCAAAGACGTAGCGATCACAAAAAATAGAGCGCTCCAACACAACCCGGCTGTGGTTGGTGAGCGCCAGCACCTCCTTCCACGTCTTGGATCTGGTGATAAAGGCGCAAATCTGAAAGGTAAACGCCCAGCGATGGGCGTCGGCGTAGAACAAATCCAGCATGTTGGCGGCAAAGCCCTCGCGCCACATCGTCGTCGGCTCCTCGATAAAATCAAACTTTTGCTCTGCCGCCAACGCTCTGCCCACGGTGGTCTTGCCAGCGCCGATGTTTCCCTCGATCAAGATCATCTTTCTATCATCCGTTTTGTTCCGGCTCATCGTGGCCCGCTCCCTGCTGCCTGGCGCGAAATTTTATTTTGAACGCTCACCTCATTCTCCCATAGATTGTGTTGTTGCAGCGCCTGGCTCCACCGCGCTATCCATCCAGGCCGGTTTGGGGCCGCGCGGCGCTCCGCAGGCGGGACAATCTACCCGGCTGGCCTCGTCCTCGCGGTACGCCCGGCCACAAGACGGGCAGTACAGCCACGCCATCTCGGCCTCCTCCCGCTGTCGCTGCGCCTCCCTCTCCCGGCGTTGCTCTTCCAGGTAAACTTGCTCTGCCGCCTGACCCACGCGGTCGATCACTTCCCATACCTGTTTGGGCAGTTGCAGGTCTTGGATGTCCTCGACCACGTCCTCGACCCCATCTATCACGGCGCTGGCCGTTTGGATCAGCCCCACGATTCCCCGTCTCCTAAAGAGCAGCCGCTTACCCTGGTTCAGAGCGGTGCGTCCGATAGAACCGAGTGCGCCTCTCTTGGCGTCCTGGTCGAGGTCACTGACCGTCACCGTCAACTCGTCCGCTGCTTCGAGCAAGGTCACGGTCAAAGCGGGGTAAAACGCGCCTGGCCGGCTGGCCTGGCTTTGCAGGATTGTGACCACGACCGAGTTGCCGCTGCGGCTCGTCTGGACGCGCGTGTCCTGGGCCGCGATCTCGGATTTGAGCGCCTCGACTATCACCCCGGCCCGGCATCCGGCGAACGTGACCGTGTCGGCGTGCGGGGCCAGTGCCCCGCCGACCACGCCAGCGCCCAGCCCCACCCCGGCCAGGATTTCAGCGCCGGAATCGGGTTTGCCCGGCGGAGAAGTTGGCTGCGGCTCGAAGGTGAACCCCTCTTTCAACCGCGCCCGTTCCTCGTCCATCCATTCTTCCAGGTCTTGTTTCGACATTTTTCTCTCCTCAAATTAGCCTGCCCCGCGCTCGATTTCCAACCTTTGCCCAGGCCAGGATTGGCTCCGAGACGGCGTTTTGGCGATTCCTCGTGAGCAAAAACTGGCCGGATTCCCGCTGTGCTGTATACTAGAATACGTTTTCGATGCGCCTGACGTTTCGACCGGCGGCAGGGCTGGGCGCATGCGACGCCGTGATTGCACTGTGGGCAGGGCTGAGTATAATGCAAGTTGGCGTCCAAGTCAACGTCTGGTGCATCACAATCACTTGGGAGGTAAAATATGCAAGCCGATCAATTGTTGGTCAATGGGAAAATATACACACTAGATAGCAACCGCCCCCCCGCCTCGGAACTGGCTATTGCCGGGGAGCACATTCTGGCCGTGGGGGACGATCTGCGCGGCCTCCTGGCCCCCGGCGGTCGGGTACACGACCTGGGCGGGCGCTGTGTCCTTCCCGGCTTTACCGATAGCCACATTCACTTTACCTGGTACGCGCTGGGGCGGCGCGAGTTGGATCTCTCCACCGCCCGCTCGCTGGGCGAGATGTTGGCGCTGGTGAGGGGACGGGCAGCGGAGACGCCGCCGGGCGCGTGGATAGTCGGGCGCAGGTGGGATCAGGAGCGGTGGCCGGAGCGGAGATTCCCCACCGCCGCCGAGTTGGCCCGCGCCGCGCCGGATCATCCGGTTCTGCTCCGGGCCAAGAGCGGTCACGCGCTGGCGGCGAACTCGCGTGCGCTCGACCTGGCCTCTATCGGCGCCGAGACGCCCGACCCGCCCGGCGGGCGCATTGGCCGCGACGCGGCCGGTCAGCCGGACGGGATGCTGTTCGAGGATAGTGCGATGAACCTGGTTGCCGCTCTCGTCCCGCTCCCCTCTGCGCGTGAGGTTGACGCCGCGCTGCGGGACGCTTTCCCGGACGCCTGGCGGGTGGGGTTGACCTCCATTCACGACATGGACGGCCCCCCGGCCTTTGCCGCTTACCAGCGGCTGCACAGTCGGGGCGAGTTGGGCCTGCGGGTGGTCAAATACATCCCCGCCGCCGCGCTCGATTGTGCGCTAGAGATCGGGCTGCGGGCCGGGCTGGGCGACGACTGGCTGCGGCTGGGAGGGATCAAAGTTTTCGCCGACGGCGCGTTGGGGCCGCGCACGGCGGCGCTGCTGCGGCCCTACGAGGGAGAGCCGGAAAACCTGGGCGTCCTGACCGTGGAGCGGGACGCGCTGCACGATCTGGCCCGCAAGGCGGCGGAGGGTGGGTTGCCGTTGGCCGTGCACGCCATCGGCGACGCGGCAAACCGCATGGTGCTGGATGTGCTGGCCCAGGTGGGCGACGCCGGTCTGCGCCACCGCATCGAACACGTGCAACTGCTTCACCCGGCCGATCTGCCCCGCCTGGCTCAATTGGGCGTTGTAGCTTCAATGCAGCCGATCCACGCCACGCAGGATAGCGAGATGGCCGACCGGTATTGGGGCGACCGTTGCGCCTCGGCCTATGCCTGGCGCAGCCTGCTGCGGAGTGGGGCGACGCTGATCTTTGGCTCCGACTGTCCGGTGGAGGATTTCAATCCCCTGGTTGGGATCCACGCCGCAGTGACGCGCCAGAGAGCCGATGGCTCGCCCGGCCCGGAGGGGTGGTATCCAGAACAGCGTTTGAGCGTGGAGGAGGCGGTACGCGCCTACACGTCGAGCGCGGCGCAGGCGGTGGGGCTGGATGACCGGTTGGGGTCGCTCTCCCCCGGCAAGCTGGCCGACCTGGTCGTGCTGGATCGGGATATTTTCGAGTGTGATCCGATGGAGATCAAAGATGCGCAGGTGCAGGCGACGTTCATCGGCGGGCAGCGAGTGTATGGTGAGATGTGAAATTTTGAGGCTCTTTGGATGGGAATTCGCGTGGCTGGTTTACCGGGCGGCTGGTTTTTTGCCACAGATTTCACGAATTTTCAAGGGAACCAATTTTGACAAAGGAGTACAATCAATGAAAACCAAAATATCATTTATCACTCTGGCCCTTGGACTGGGCCTGACACTGACTTTGCTATGGACGCTGGGCAATGAACTGCCCGCGCCAGCCCTGGCCCAATCAGGTACTGATACCATCCGCGTGGCGACCACCGGCGCGGATACCGCCGGCTGTGGCAGCGTCGCCGCCCCCTGCCGCACGGTGCAATACGGCGTGAACCAGGCCGCTGCTGGCGGCGAGGTCCTCGTCGCCGCTGGTGTGTACACCGATCCTGCCGGAACGGTGGTCGCTCTGGACAAGACGGTGACGTTGCGAGGGGGCTGGAACAGCAATTTCTCGGCTCAAGACCCGGTCTCGTACCCCACGACGCTGGATGCCCGCCGGATGGGGAGCGTCATCTCGATCACCGGGCAGCCGGGTGCGCCTATCTCCCCGACGATTGACGGCTTTATCATCACCCGGGGTGACGCCAGCAGTCAGGCCGTCAAGGGCGGCGGCCTCTACAGCATCTACGCTGACCCGATTATTATCCACAATGTCTTTACCAACAACATTGCCAATTCTGTCTATTACTACACAGGCGATGGCGGCGGGCTCTACCTGGCCCGATCTCACGGGGTAGCCGTGATTCAGGATAATGTGTTCATCAGCAACACGGCGGCGATCACCGGTAACTGGGGCCAGGGCGGAGCTATCTACAGCGAGTACAGTAGCCCGTTGATCGCCGGCAACGTGATCTCGGGCAACCGTTCTAATGGCAAGTTCGACCCGAGTTTCGGCGGCGGCAACGGCGGAGGGATCGTCGTCTACCATGTCATGACGGCCACGACGGTCATCAGCGGCAACCAGGTGCTCAATAACGTGGCCTCGGCTGGCAATCATGGAACCGGCGGCGGGATGGCCCTGGGTAAAGGCCCTATGCTCATCCAGAACAACACGGTGCGCGGCAACGCGGCCTGCGTCGGCGGCTACGGTTCCGGCGGCGGGATTTCACTCCCTGCCAGCGCCGGCCCGGTGACAATCACCGGCAATCTGGTCGAGGACAACACCGCCGGGATGGGCGCTTATACCAGTCGTGGGGGAGGCATATTCCTCGAATATATGCTAGAGCCAGGCCCGGTGGTGGTCCAGGACAACACCATCGTCAGCAACACCGCCAGCACTGCCGACGTGGGACTTGGCGGAGGAATCTATCTCCGGTGGGGCTATGGACATACGATCATCCGTGACAACCGGGTGTTGAGCAACACCGGCTCCACAGCCAACTGGGCTATTGGCGGTGGTCTGTACATCGTATCGAGTGACGTCGGAGACATCACCGGCAACCTGGTGGAGAACAACATCGCCAGCACTGCCCCCTTTACCACGAGTCGCGTAGCGGCTGGTGGCGGCATTGGCATAGATGGAAGCGCCGTGTTGGTCAGGGGCAATACCGTCCGTGGCAACGTGGCTACCCCAAACAATATAGGCGAGGGCGGCGGTTTTTACGTCCGCAACAGCGGGGCCACGGTAGAAGAAAACATCATCGAGGACAATGTCGCCGCACTCGATCAGACCGGCTACGGCGGGGGTATCTGCCTATACACAAGCGACGACGCCACAGTGCGCCGCAACACCATTCAGGGCAACCAGGGCAGCAACACAGATGGCTGCGGTGGCGGGGCCTTTATCTACTATTCGAGTAAAATGACGTTGGATGCCAACACCATCCTCAGCAACAGCGGCGCTATCAGCACCACAGGCTCCGGCGTTGGACAGGGTGGGGGCGTGATGCTTTTCGTCAGAGACGGTGTGTCTTGCACCAATAACATCATCGCTCACAATCAAGCTGCCGGTATGGGGCCTGCCCAGGGAGGCGGCGTCTGGCTCAGAGGCTCAACGATCGGCAATCTGGCAACTGCCTCGCTGCTGCACAACACTATAGCCGATAACGATGGCGCAGGGGTCTGGGTCGGCATGCACGCTACTGCGACGCTGACCAACAACATCATCGTCAGCAACACGGTGGCGATCACCAACGCTGCCCCAACCAGCGCCTTCATCGGTGCCGCTCACACACTCTTTTGGGGTAATGGCAGCGTCCCCATCAGCGGCAGCAATCCCATCGTTGGCGATCCGGACTTTGTCGGTGGTGGGGACTATCACCTGACGCTCGGCTCGGCAGCGATAGACGCTGGCATAGAGGCTGGTGTAGCTCGCGACGTTGATGGCGACATGCGGCCGTCCGGCGCCGGCCCCGACGTTGGTGCCGACGAGATAAGCCTGAGCCTGCTCAAGACAGCGCCGGAGACGGTTGTGCTCGACCAACTCATCACCTACACCTTGATCCTGACCAACAACAATCCTTTCACCGTCACCAATGTCGTGGTCAGCGACACAGCACCCGCCGGGGCCAGCTACGTCAGCGGTGGGAGTTACGCCGGTGGCGTCGTCAGTTGGACCATCGCCAGCATTGCCCCTTCGGGCGGTGTGGCGCAGGTCAGTTTCGTCGTCACCGCCACGGCGACCGTCACCAATAGCCAGTACCGCGTGGTGACCAGCACCGAGGGCCTGAGCACCGGCTTTGGCCCGCCTGTGACGACCATCGTCACCACTGAGATGGGGGAGTATATCTACTTGCCGCTGGTGCTGCGGCAGTTCTCCCGGAGGGCACAAGCCCTTTATAGCGAAGGGAGCACAGAAGCAAACAAGTGGCAAGCCCCGCTCAGGTGGAGAGAGCCGGGCGGGGATGGTTTGATGCCGCGCCCCCCACGGAAACCTAAACTTGACTAAAGCTGAGAGCACGGGCCGCAGGCTCTGCGTACCTGCGGCCCATAAACAAATCCGGGACGGTTCCCTGCTCTGATAGTCAGGTGAATGGTTCTCGGAGCTTGCAGGGTCAAGGCGAAGAATCCGCCACGAATTAACACGAAAAACGATAAAATTAGCGAGAATTCGCGTGATTCGTGGCAAAAGCCAGCCACCCGGTAAATCAACCACGCGAATTCCAGGAGCCACTCTTTCCCATCAACTGCGAGAGTGTCTAAAAGCCGGACTCGGACGGATGCAGGCGCTTGTCGAGTAGCTGATTTTGGGGTATTATTGCTCTGTGGGACATTTCCAACGTGCTCGTTTTTCGTTTGCGGGTGGGTTGGGGATCAGTTACCGTCGAGTGAAGCCTGGCGGGGGCAATTAGTGCGAGGAGGAAGTATTGCGATGGTCAACGTAAACGCAAGAGCAGTCCTGTTGCTCAACGCTTCATACATTCCACTCAAGCCCATCACAATTCGTGACGCGGTGGATCTGATGATGCGCGGCGTGGTGGATGCCGTGGACGGCGTGGCCGCGCAACTGCGCACTCCGGGGACGGTCTTTGAGGTTCCCTCTGTGCTGCGGCTGCGCTACTATGTCAACGTGCCGCAGAGAAAAGCGGTGTGGAGCCGGCACGGCGTCATTTCCAGGGACAAGTACACCTGTATCTACTGTGGCCTCCAGGTCGGCGACAGGCGCAAGGGACGGGTGCTCAAGCGGGCAGATTTTACCGTGGATCACCTGACGCCCCGGAGCAAGGGTGGTGGCAACACCTGGAGCAACACGGCATGCGCTTGCTACTGGTGCAACCACCGCAAGGCAAACCGCACGCCGCACGAGGCGGGGATGAAGCTGCTGTGGGAACCCAAGCGCCCCCGCACCAATTATCTCGTGATAGATGGCGACATCCCGGACGAGTGGAAGGTGTACGTCAAGATTTAGGAGGTTTACGATATACCGTTTCGATCATCGAGTTTGGCCGCGAGATCAAGAGCGTGCGGGTGGAGCAGCACGGCGCAACGATATTTGGTTGGGCGGCTCTGATGAGGTTCAGGTTGGGAGAATCGGGAGCGATGCACCTCGTAGGTGCGTCGCTCCTTTAGCTTTAGAGTGAGACATTTGTCCAGGTAATCGTTGTGCGAGCGCGAGATGACTTGACAACCAGGAAAAATATAGTATCATATAGTGGAATCACGTTCCACTAATTGGAATTTCCCTTCTCTCGCGGAGGAATATGCGCGCTTCGTCACCGGTCAAGACAGTAGACCGCCTGGTCAACGTCCTGGACTGTTTCTCGCCGGAACGGCCAACCTGGTCGCTGGCAGAGTTGAGCGCACGCCTCGCTCTACCCAAGAGCACGCTGCACCGTTTCCTTGCCAGCCTGGAGACGCACCGCATCCTGCGCCGCGACCCGGCGGACAAACGCTGGCGGCTGGGCTACCGCCTCGTCACCTGGGGGGAGCGGGCCGCCGAGAGCACCGGGCTGCACCACGTTGCCCGGCCGGTTATGCGCGATCTCGCAACCAGGACGGGGGAGACGGTCGTGCTGACGGTCTACCAGGATCAACAGGTCGTGTGCATCGGCAAGGTCGAGACCAGCCACTCGGTGCGGCTAAAGCTGGATGTGGGCATGCGCCACCCTCCTCACGCCGGGGCCTCCTCCAAGGTTTTGATGGCATATTTGCCCAAAGAGGAAATTCAAGCTATCATACGAGACAAGGGATTGCCCCGGCTGTGCACCAACACGATCACGGATCCAGGTGCACTTTGGGCCGAACTGGCCCACATCCGCGAACGTGGTTATGCGGATAGCGTCGAGGAGACGGACGTGGGTGCCTGGGGGGTAGCCACGCCAGTTTACGGACACAACGGTGACGTGGCGGCAGCCATCGGTATCGTAGGCCCCAGCCTGCGTTTCAGCGACGAGTTGGCCCGCCAGTACGTGGCGTTCTGCCGCGACGCGGCGCGGCGGATTTCGGCGGCGCTCGGTGCGGGATCTGATTCATAACAAAGGAGGAACGCAATCAAAATGGTAGATTTGAAAAACAAAGACATCCTCGACGGGGCGCAGTTCAACCGCGAGGAACTGGAACACATCTTGAGCGTGGCGGCGGATATGCAGGCCCAGTTGCAAGAGCGCCGTTCGCTCGACCTGCTGACCGGGTACGTCCTGGGGGCGCTCTTTTTCGAGCCTTCCACACGCACGCGGCTCTCGTTCGAGACGGCCATGCACCGGCTGGGCGGCGCGGTGGTGGGGTTCGCCTCGGCGGGGGTCAGCTCGGCCAAGAAGGGGGAGACGCTGGCAGATACCATCCGCAACGTAGACCAGTACGTGGACGTGATCGCCATGCGTCACCCGCAAATTGGCTCCGCCCGCATCGCGGCCGAGGCGGCGGAAGCGCCGGTCATCAACGGCGGCGACGGCGCGGGCCAGCATCCCACGCAGGCGCTCTTGGACCTGTTCACGATCCAGCAGGAGCGCGGGCAGGTGGACGGCAACACCATCGCGCTCTGTGGCGATTTGAAATACGGGCGCACCGTCCACGCCGGGGTCGAGTTGTACAAGCATTACGACTGCAAACTGATTTTCGTCGCGCCGGACGCGCTCAGGATGCCGGCGGAGATCACCGCCCGGCTGCGCGAGCGGGGCGTCGAGGTCGCGGAGACCGACGACCTGGAAGCGGCCATGTCCGAGGCGAGCGTGCTCTACATGACGCGCATTCAAAAGGAGCGGTTCGACGATCCGGCGGAGTACGAGCGGCTCAAGGGCAGTTACGTCCTCACGCGCGAGATGGTCGAGCGCATCAACCCCGGTCTGACCATCATGCACCCGCTGCCGCGCGTGGGCGAGATCGCCACCGACGTGGACGCGCTGGATGGCGCGGCCTACTTCCGCCAGGCGCGGAACGGGGTCTATACCCGCATGGCGCTGCTGGCG
>CAYNVC010000082.1:0-3650 GCA_964400615.1 uncultured Anaerolineales bacterium
GGCATGTACGCTTTCTGGCGGCGGGGGCGTGAGAACCAGGTGATGAACCTGCGCCACGTGCTGGGGCCGGACGTGCCGGAAGCGGAAGTGCGCTGCATGGCGCGGCGGGCCATGCGTAACTTTGGCAAAGCCATGATCGAGTTCCTGCGCCTGCCCACGATGAGCCAGGAGGAGATCGCCCGCGTCGTCGCCCAACATGCAGAAGGTGAGGAGCACGCTCTCGCCCTACGGGATGCCGGGCGGAGCGTTTTGCTGGCCTCTCTCCATTTTGGGGCCTGGGACCTCGGCGGTCTGGCTATCTTGAGCCGTGGATTGCCGCTCTACACAATCGTGGACGATTACGGAGACGCCGGACTCAACGACGCGCTGCAATCCTTCCGCCTCCGGCCGGAGTGGAGCCTGGTCCCGGTGCATAGTATGGCTATGCGACGGGTGTACAAGCAACTGAAACAGGGCGGCGTGGTGGTGGTCGCCCTCTTTGACGTGCCTGTGCCCCCCGAACAGGGGGGAATCCCCGTCCGGTTCTTTGATGGGACGATCATGGTCTCTCCCGGACTGGCCCGCCTGGCCCTGCGCACCGGCGCGGCCCTCACCACCGGGGCCTACGTGCGACTGCCGGGCAACTCGTTCAAAGGTTGGTTCAAGCCCCCCATCGAAATCCAACCCACCGGCGACCGGGAACGGGACGTCCGCGCACTCACCCAGGCCATCGCCCGCGAGTGCGAAGAGTTCATCCGCCAATACCCCGACCAGTGGTACATCTTCCGCCGGCTGTGGGTGGACGCCGCTCCAATGGAGGACGGGTGCTGAAATATTACGCCTTTCGCCTGGGCGGCGCGTTGGCGGGCATTCTGCCCCGGCGGCTGGGCTATGCGCTCGCGGCCTGGCTGGCCTGGATGATCAGCCTCCTGCCGCTGCCGGCGAACCGGGCGCTGCGGGCCAACCTGCGCCGCGTGCTGGGGCCGGATGCGGAGCAGAAAAAGGTGCGCCGCCTGGCCCGGTCGGCCCTGCACAACAACGTCGTCAACTACTATGAGATGTTCCTGCTGCCCCGCCTGTCGCCGGAAGAGATCAGCCGCCGTGTATCAATCCAGGGAGAGGAGCGGGCGTGGCAGGCCCTGGCGGCGCACAAGGGACTGATCATCACCTCGCCGCACCTGGGAAACTTTAACGCGGTCGGCCAGATCATCATCTACTACCGGGTGCGGGTAACACTGGTGGCCCAAGACCTGGAGCCGCCCCGGCTCTACGATTACGTCACCGGCCTGCGCAGCTCGCAGGGCTTCAAGATCGTGCCCCTCAACCGCTCCCTGCGCCCCATCGTGCGGGCGCTGCGGGCGAAGGAGGCCGTGGCCCTGGCTATTGACCGGGACGTGACCGGCGGCGGCGTGTGGCTGCCCTTCTTTGGCGCTCCGGCCCGCCTCCCGGTGGGGCACGTCAAACTGGCGCTGCGCACCGGCGCACCCATCCTGCCTTGCTTCGCTGTGCGCGAGTCGGATTCCCACTCCCAGGTGTACATCGAGGAACCGCTGTTCCTGACCCCCAGCGACGACCCGGAGCGGGACGTGCGGGAGGGGGCGCAGCGCATCGTGGCCTTGATGGAGCGGTACATCCGCGCCTACCCCGACCAGTGGCTGGCCTTTCAGCCCGTTTGGGGTGATGGCGCTCGAGGAGCGACGGCGTGATGTCCACTGCCAGCGAGTACAGCAAGGCCGATATTCACATCCACAGCTCCGCCGACGACGGGTTAGCCTCCCCGGCCGAGATCGTCGAGTACGCGGAACATCACACCGACCTGGCCCTCATCGCCATCACCGACCACGACACCATCCACGGCGGGCTGGAAGCGGCGGAACTGGCGGCGCGGAGGAACTATCGCGTCCAGGTCTTGCCGGGGATCGAGATATCCACCCGCAGCGGGCACCTGCTGGCCCTGGGAGTCACGCGCCTCATCCGGATGATGCAATCGCTGGAGGCCACCATCGCCGCCGTCCACGAACAGGGCGGCCTGGTCGTGATTCCCCATCCCTTGAGCTGGCTCACCTTTAGCGTGGGGCGGAGGCCGTTGGAGCGAATTTTGCGCGACCCCCGGCCAGAGATGCGCGTGGACGGGTTAGAGACGCTGAACCCCAGCTTTGCCGGGCGGGTGGTCCACGAGCGCGTGCGCCAACTGAACCGGGAGCGCTACCGCCTGCCGGAGACCGGTGGCAGCGACGCCCACTCCATCTCACTCATCGGCTCCGCCTACACGCTCTTTGAGGGCCACACCGGCGCGGATTTCCGCCGCTCGCTGGCCGCCGGGACCACCCGGCCCCAGGGCCGTTTTTGGACCCTGGCCGACCAAAAGGGGATCGGGCTGCGGCAATCGTGGCGGGCGATGGTGGTGGCTCCCGGCACGCGATTCCCCCGCGCCTTTCGCCTGTTCCTGGAGGAGCGCCGCCGCCGGGAGACAGCGCCGTGAAGATCGCCCTCGTCTGCCCCTACGATTGCGCCGTGCCCGGCGGGGTGATCGAGCACGTCTTTCACCTGGCCCGCGAGTTCCAGGAGCGGGGACACAGCGTCAAAATTCTGGCTCCCTGCTCCGTCCCGAGCTATGAGCCGTGGATCGGCGTGGACATTTACCAGGTCGGCCGGCCGGCCCCGTTGCCGTTGAGCGCGTCCGTGGTGCGGATTTCCCTCTCGCCGCGCCTCTCCCGCAGAGTCGGCGCGATCCTGCGCCGGGAACAGTTCGACGTGATCCATCTGCACGAGCCGCTCATGCCGGCCCTGTGCCCCATAGTGCTCTACCACTCGCAGGCGGTGAACGTGGGGACGTTCCACGCCTACCGCGAAAAATTCCGCGTCTACCAGTACAGCAAGCCCCTGGCGCGTCGCTTCTTCGACCGCCTGGATGGACTGGTGGCCGTCTCGCCCGCCGCCCGCGATTACGTCAACCAGTATTTCCCCGCCCACTATACCGTCATCCCCAACGGCATTGACGCGGCCCGCTTTGCCAATCCGCGCCTGGAACCGCCGCCGGGCTGCCCGGACGGCCCGCAAAATATCCTCTTTGTGGGGCGGCTGGAGAAACGGAAGGGGTTGAAATACCTGTTGCAGGCGTTCCCCCGCGTCAAAGAGAGTTGCCCGCGTGCCAGGCTCGTTGTGGTCGGCGAGGGGCGCTTACGCGCCCACTTGCAGCGGGCCGTGGCCGAGAGCGGCCTGGCGGACGTCACCTTCGCGGGTCTCGTGCCGGCGGAGGAACTGGCGCGTTATTATCGCGCCGCCCACCTGTTTTGCGCCCCGGCAACCGGGTTCGAGAGTTTTGGGATCGTGCTGCTGGAAGCGATGGCCGCCGGGCTGCCCGTCGTGGCCTCCGACATCGTGGGGTTCCGCCAGGTCGTCTCCCACGGGGAGGAAGGGCTGCTCGTCCCCCCGCGCGACCCGGAGGAGCTGGCCCGCGCTCTGATCACGTTGCTGCGGGATCGAGAACTGTGGCGCTCGATGAGCCGCCGTGGCCGCGCCACAGCCGCCCGCTACGACTGGGGCGCACTGGCGGAGCGCGTGCTGGCGTTCTACCGGACGACGCTGAGCCGGGCACAGGCGGCGCGACGAACACCGCTCCCCACGCCCACCGCGTTGGCGCAGGCGCGAGGGTATCACCCGGCCCAGGA
>CAYNVC010000082.1:3750-9367 GCA_964400615.1 uncultured Anaerolineales bacterium
CGCTCCCCACGCCCACCGCGTTGGCGCAGGCGCGAGGGTATCACCCGGCCCAGGAGAGTGTACAGCAATGACTCCCGCCGGGCGAGAACGTAGGCCAAGTTGCCAACTTGGCAATCTCGAATCAAATAACGGAGGCTATAATGAACACGAAAAACATCGCCACAGGACTGGTGATACTGGCCGTGTTGCTCACCGCCTGTGGGGGCAACACAACGGAACAAATTCAACCGCCGACACAGGCAGCGCCGCTCCCCGTATCCCAGGTTTCCGTCAAGGGAGAAATAGCGCCGGCGGTGTGGGCCACCCTGAGCGCCCAGACCGGCGGGACGGTGCTGGAGGTGTTGGTGGAACCGGGTGACGAGGTGGCGGAGGGTGATCTGCTGATCCGGCTCGACCCCACGGACGCGCAGTTGGCGGTGCAGCGGGCGGAGGCGGCGCTCAAATCCGCCCAGGCCCAACTGACCCGCCTGGAGTCCGGCCCGCGCCCGGAACAGATCGCCGCCGCCGAGGCGCAGGTCAAAGCGGCGCAGGCCGCCCTCTCCCAGGCCGCCGCGCAGCGTGATCAACTCGCCTCCGGTGCGACCGGCGCCGAGATCGCCGCCGCCCAGGCGCAGGTCGCGGTGGCGCAGGCCGACCTGTTGGCGGCTCGCGATGCTCACGACCGCACGATGGAGTGCCAGGAGATCCCCGGCACGAACCAGGAGATTTGCCCCTTGTTGGGGCCGGTGGAAGAACAGGCCCGCTCCAACCTCCAGGCCGCCACCGAATCGCTGACGGCGGCCCAGGCGCAGGCGGACGCGCTGGTGGCGGGAGCGGACGCCCAACTCCGCGCCGCGAACGCGGTGGTGTGGGCGGCGGACGCGCGGCTCGACGTCGCCCAGGCGGACCTGGCCCTGCTGCAAGCGGGCGCGTCCACCGGTGACGTTGCCGTCGCTCAGGCCGCGGTCGAGGAGGCGGAGGCCGCGTTGGCCGGGGCGCAGGTGGCGCGGGAACGGTGCGACGTCCGCGCCCCCGTCGCCGGAACGGTCGGCGCGACTCACGTGCGGATGGGGGAATCGGTCGCGCCCGGCCAGCCGTTGCTCACCCTGGGCGACCTGTCTACGTTGCGGGTCGAGACCACCGACCTGGACGACGTTGACGTCGCCCTGGTCAGGCTCGACCAGGCGGCCACCGTCACATTCGATGCCCTCCCTGGGCGCGAGTTCACCGGTCGAGTGACCCGCATTTCCCCGATGGCGGAGCCTGACCTGGCGGGCGGGAATAACTATACCGTCATCGTCACCCTGGACGAGCTTGGGCCTGGGATCCGCTGGGGGATGGATGCGTTCGTCACGCTCCAGGTAGAGTGAAGGAGATCGCCATGCGACGAGACAACGGGCCTCTGATCGAGGTGCGCCAGTTGGTCAAAGTCTACGATACTCCAACGGGCGGTTTTACGGCGCTGAAGGGGATCGACGCCCAGGTGAACCCCGGCGAGTTCGTGGCCGTCGTCGGCAAGTCGGGCTGCGGCAAGTCCACCCTCATCAACATGCTGACCGGCATTGATCGCCCCACCTCCGGCGAAATCTGGATCAACGACGTGGCCGTGCACACGCTCGACGAGAACGAAATGGCCGAGTGGCGCGGGCGCAACGTGGGGATCGTCTTTCAGCATTTTCAACTGATGCCCACCCTCACGCTGCTGGAAAACGTGATGCTGCCGATGGAACTGAACAACGTGTACACCCGGAAGCAGCGGCGCGAGCGGGCGCTCCAATTACTGGACACGGTGGAGATGACAGACCACGTTCACAAACTGCCGTCCGCGATCTCGGTCGTGCAACAGCCGCGCGTCGCCATCGCCCGTGCACTGGCGAACGAGCCGCCCCTCATCGTGGCCGACGAGCCGACCGGGAACCTGGACTCGCTGACGGCGGAGATGATCTTTGCGCTGTTCGAAAAGCTGGTGGCCGGCGGCACGACGATCCTGGTGGTGACGCACGACGACGACCTGGCTAAACGGGTTGACCGCACCATCATCCTCTCCGACGGCCAGATCGTGAACGAATACCTGGCGCGGGCCTTGTCGGCGCTGAACCGGGACCAACTGGACGCCGTGGTGCGCCTGGTGGAACCGATCACCTACGAGCCGGGGACGACTATCGTGGTGCAGGGCGAGGTGGGGGACCGGTTCTATATCATCGTCGCAGGGGAGGCCGAGATATTTCTCGAACAGCCGGGAGGCAGGTTGGCGCTCGTCAGCCGCATGGGGCCGGGCGAGTATTTCGGCGAGATGGCGCTGGTGGGGAATGGCCTGCGCACCGCCACCGTGCGGGCCGCGACCGGGTCGCCGGTCTCTGTCGTCGCGCTGGACGTGGACATGTTCAACCGCCTGCTCCAAGAGTCCCCGTCGCTGCACGAGGAACTGGCCCGCATCGTTGACCAGCGCCTCATCCAGGATCAAATCCACGCCCTCGTGGGACTGGATCCGGGCGCGTTGCAGGGTCTCACCAGGGGATTGGAAAGCGAGACCTATGCGCCCGGTCAGTTCATCATCCGCCAGGGCGCACTGGGCGACACCTTTTTCCTGATCATCGAGGGCGAGGTCGAGATCGTCGTCGCGCGGCGGGACGGCACGGAGCGCATTCTGAACCGCCTCGGACGCGGCCAATACTTTGGCGAAATGGCCCTCATGGGGAACGGGCGGCGCAACGCCACCGTGCGCGCCAGCGGGTCGGCCCCGGTCAGGGTGGTCGAATTGGACCGGGCCGCGCTGGAACAACTGATGCGCGATTCGGCGTCGTTCAAAGATGACCTCGAACGGCTGGTGGACGAGCGGCGGGCGCAGACCGAGGGGGGAGGTTGAGATGCTCAATGTGCGCTGGAGCAAAATTCTCCACGACATTTGGCTGTACAAGACCCGCACCGTTCTGATCATCGCCGCCGTCGCCGTGGGCGTGACCGCCGTGGGTGTGACCGTCACATCCGAGACGGTGCTGCGCCGCGACCTGAGCGAGGAATACGTCTCGAGCGTCCCCGCCGACGCCGTTCTGACCGTCGCGCCGTTCGGCGACCGGTTGGTCAAGACGGTCTCCCGCCTGCCGGAGGTGCAGGCGGTCGAAGCGCGGCGCGTGGCCGTCGCCGACCTGGAGATCAGCCCGGACAGATGGGCCGACCTGGAACTGCACGCCATCTCGGATTTCGACGCGCTCTCCCTCTGCCGGCTGAATCTGGAAGCGGGGGCCACGTCGCCGCCGCCGGAGGGCAGTATATTGTTGGATCGCTCGGTGCTGAACATGCCCGGCGTGGAAATTGGCGACCACGTGCGGGTGCATACGCCCGACGGCGCTTTTCACGAGCTAAAAGTCGCCGGGTTCGTCAACGATCTCGCCCCCTTGCCTTCCGATATGAGCCTGTGGGCCGTCGGCTATCTCGCGCCGGACACGCTGGCGACGCTTTTCCCGGACCAGCCACGCACCTATAACCGCCTGTACGTGCGCGTCGCCAGGGAAGAGGGAGAAGCGTGGCCCACCCGCACCGGGGTCGAGCGGGCCGTCACGCGGATCTCTTCGGCCATCGAATCACTCGGCTACCCGGTGCTGTTGACCAGCGTGCCGGAGCCGGGCCGGCCAATCCTCGAGGACAACGTAGATACGATCCTGATCATCCTGAACACGCTCGGCGTACTGTCGTTGATGTTGAGCGCCTTTTTGATCGTCAACGTCATGTCCGGCCTGATCGCCCAGCAGATTCCACAGATCGGGATCATAAAGTCCCTGGGAGGGCGCACCCGGCAGATCACCCGTCTCTATCTCCAGATGGTGCTCCTCTTTGGTCTGATGGCGGTGTGCATCTCTCTTCCCCTGGGCGCTGCCGGGGCCTATTTCCTGACCAACATGTCCGCCACGATGATGGATTTCGACGTGGTCAGCTTTGGCCTGCCCGCCCGCACGCTGTTGTTGCAGACCCTCAGCGCGCTCCTGGTGCCGGTGCTGGCCGCGCTGTTCCCCATCCTGAGTGGGGCGCGGATCACGGTTCGGCAGGCGATTGACCGTACCGGGCTGGCGGAGGGCAATACGCTCGTGAGCCGCTTGCTGGCGCACGTCCACGGGTTGCCCCCCTTGCTGAACCTGGCGCTGCGTAACGTTTTCCGCAAATGGGCGCGGATGGCATTGACTCTGGCCGCGCTGGCCCTGGGAGGGGCGATATTCATCGCTGTGCTGGGGATTCGCCAGTCGCTGCTCGACGCAATTCGTGAAATGCAGCGCGTCCAGGATTACGACGTAGAGATACACCTGGCGCAAACGTATCCGATAGCGCACATCGAGCGCGAGGCTCTCCGGGTGCCGGGCGTGGACGTGGTGGAATCGTGGTACGTCACCGACGCTCGCTGCGTGTTCGGCGACGGGCACGTGAGCAGGAGTTTCACGCTGATGGGGGTGCCGGTGGAGACGGATATGACTCATCCTCTCATGCTCGCCGGGCACTGGTTGTCCCCCGCCGAAAGGCACACCATCCTCGTGGACTCGGACATGGCCGACCTGATAGGCTCGGTGCGCGTGGGAGACGAGGTCACGTTGCGGATCGGGGACGACGAACGCCCCTGGCGGGTGGTCGGCATCACCGGGCGGATGTTTACGCCGCACGTCTTTATGAACCGGGCGGATCTGGAGCGGTTGATGGGGAGGACCGGCTACGCCAATTGGGTCGTCGTCAGCACCACGCGCCACACGCCCGAGTTCCAGGCGTTGGTCGAACAACGGCTGATGGATCACCTGGAGTTGGTTGACATGCCGGTCGCTTATTCGTGGATCAGCGGGCCTGGACACCGGGCGCTCGCCGCTCAACTGGACGCGGTGATCGCCATCCTGCTGGCGATGGTCATCCTGGTCGCCATCGTCGGCGGGCTGGGTCTCGCCAGCACGATGGGGTTGAACGTGCTGGAGCGCACCCGCGAGATCGGGATACTCCGCTCCCTGGGGGCCAGGAGTGGGGTGGTACGGCGCATGGTCATCGTGGAAGGGGTGGCGACGAGCCTGGTCAGCTTTCTGCTCGCCATTCCGCTCTCGGTGCCGATCAGCCTGGCGCTTGGCCGGGCCGTGGGGCAGGAACTCCTCATGCACCCGCTGGCTTATACATTTTCGGGGGTCGCCACGTTGCTCTGGCTGGTCATCGTGTTGATCATTGCCGTCATGGCGAGTCTGCTGCCGGCGAACAGCGCCGCCAGCCTCACGATCCGGGAGACTCTGGCTTACGTCGGGTAAGAGGCCGTGATCCGCGTCCCGGTGGGCAGGTGGTCGTCGAGCAGCACGCGAGCCAACAGACCCGGTTCGCTCCCGCCGAGGATGTGCACCTCCGTCTCCGGGTGACGTTGCACCAACTCGACCATCCGCGCTACCTTGTCCGCCATGCCGCCGGTGACGTCTACCCCCGCCGAACCGCCCAGCGTTTCCCGCAGGGTGGGGAGGTCGCCCGGCGTGACGCGCGAAATCACGTTTCCCTCTCTATCCAGCACCCCTTCCACGTCGCCCAGTAGCAGGATGCGGGCCGGGCGCAATTCGCCGGTCAGGTAGAAGAAAATGTCCTCGGTCGAGATAATAGTGCCGCCGTGCTCGTCGTCCAGGGCCACGTCGCCATA
>CAYNVC010000083.1:0-9361 GCA_964400615.1 uncultured Anaerolineales bacterium
GTATTCTTCCTCACTGATCCGTTAATCCTGCCCATCCGTGTTCTTATTGATCCGCCACTCCTGCCCATCCGTATTCTTCCTCACTGATCCGTTAATCCTGCCCATCCGTGTTCTCACACAATCGCAACCATATTGCCACACAACACTAACGGCACGCGGTGTGCTTTGTGGTACGATTAAGCTGGAGGTGATATATCTGTGGTTTTCAACCGCAGTTTCGAGAACGCGGACCACAGAATATCGAAAGATCAATGCAAGCCAAGATAGAAATTGAAACCCGTATAGCCTGGGCAGTCGTAGCGATCATCGGCGGGCTGGCACTGGCGGCGCTGCTGACGACCGGCGTCAGCGCCGGCGCATCGGATTGGTACGTGTCCCCGGCCGGCACCGACGCCCCCGGCTGCGGGGTGGCACTGCTTTCCCCCTGCCGCACGGTACAGTACGCCATATCCCTGGCGCACGCGGGGGACGTGATCAATATAGCGGCCGGAACGTACAGCGAGACGGTCGACCTGGACAAGCGCGTCACCCTGCGCGGAGCGGGCAGCGGCGCTGCCGGCACCGTTCTCCAAAACACGGCCGCTTTCACGACCGTCTCCGGAATGACCTACCCTTGTTACAAACCTGTCCTTATTCTCGGCGCGTCGGGGTTTGCGGATGACCCCATCCTGATCCAGAACCTCAGAATCAGGCCGCGCCAGGACGTTTTGGGAGGCGGTTGCCAACTGCCCGGCATACTGCCCCGGCCAGGGATGACCGTTTCGCACGTCACGCTGGATAACGTCGTCGTGACCGGCACGCTGCAAAGCGGCACGCCTGAGCAGGGGCTGACCGTGGACGGCGGCGCAAGCCTGACTTATCTGACGATCCAAAATTGTGCGTTCGACAATATGGCATACGGGATCATCGCCTACCAGAATAGCGTCACACCTACCCTGTTCAGCCACGTGACGGTCAGCGATACCACCTTTGACCACAACTCGATCAAGGGTATCTATGCCGAGAAATTATCCGCAGCCGTTTTCGAAAACGTCACCGTCACCAACAACGGCGACACGGCTCTCTCGCCCGCCTGGGCCGATCCCTGGAACGCGGGCATAGACCTCAACCTGAAATACGACGATTACCAAAACATCGAGTTTAACCACCTGTCCGTCACCGGGAACGGGATTGGGTCGGCCAATGGGATTGGCCTGGCAGTCAAGGCGCGCTCCGATGGCGGCTATGCTTCCCATCCAGCGACGTTGACCGGCCTGGTCGTGAACGATGGAATGTTCATCGGGAACGGCATGGGTGGGGTTGGTGTCCAGGGAGGGCAGTCCGTCCTCCTGAGCAACGACATCGTCGCCGCCAACCGGCCGGGCGAGACGACGGGCGCGGGTATGGGGCTGTACATCGTTGGCTCTGAGGCCACTCTGTTGCACGTCACGGTCGCCGAGAACACAGGCAGCACGGGGGTGGGATTGTACGTGGCCGAGACATCCACCGTCACCGTCACCAACACCATCCTGGTCAGCCACACCGTGGGGTTGACCGTCGCCAACGGTAGCACGGCCACGCTGACGGGCGTGTTGTGGCACGGCGACGACCTCCCGGTCGGCGGCGCGGGGACGGTCATCAGCACCGCCAATATCTATGGCACTCCGGCGTTCGTCGGCGGCGACTATCACATCGCCCCACGTTCGGCGGCACGCGACGTGGGAGTGGATGCCGGGCTGGACGTGGACATAGATGGGGACGCGCGTCCTCTAGGCGCTGGCTGCGACGTTGGGGCCGACGAAAACGCGGACGCGATAACCCTGGTCGTCTCACCCGCTGCCATCACGGCCAACGGCCTGACGACCACCACCGTCACCGCCACGGTCGAGAGCAGCGGCGTGCCGGTGGACGGTGTGGCGGTGGTGTTCAGCAGCACGTTGGGCCTTTTTCCCAACTGGCGGCCGGCTGTCACCGTCACCACCACGCAGGGAATAGCGGTGACGCAACTGCGTTCGGTCCCGGCCAGCAGCACCGTCACTTCCACAGTGCGTGCCGAGGTCTCGGGACTCGAGGCGGAGGCCGGGGTGCTCTTTACCGCCAACAGTTGTCAGGCTGATCTCACGGGATGGACAGAGTACACCGCCAACCCGGTTTTTGGGGAGGGCGTCGACGGCGGGCCAAAAGCGTACTATCCCTCCATTCTCTACAGCCCTACCGCCTTCGATGGGCACGGCGATGCGGCCTATTACAAAATGTGGTTCGGTACGTCGGGCAGTAGAACCGGCTATACCATATCCGCCGACGGCGTCAACTGGCTCACGGTCACTGCCCCGCTGACCGGCGTCAACGGCTACCACGCCAACGTGCTGTACGACGCTGCCCGGTTCGACGGACACGGCGACGCGGCCTATTACAAGATGTGGTACTGGGACGTGAGTACCGGCATCAACTATGCCACTTCCGACGACGGGATCAATTGGACGAACCACGCCGCCAACCCGGTCATCACCAATACGCTGGGTTGGGGATCCGCCCCGGTCTATGATTCTTACGTCATCTACAACCAGGATGGCGCTCCGGCCTATTACGAAGCCTGGATAGACAACAATGGCAAAATCTATTACATTACTTCTGCTGACGGGGTCAACTGGGCCGGCGACAACCGGGAACTCTTGGCCGACCGGGATGAATGGGAATCGTCAACCTACTCGCGCGTCTCGGTCGTCAAACAGGGTGGGGTCTATCACATGTGGTATGGGGGGAGCGATTCCGGGGGTGGCAATCGCGGCATTGGATACGCCATCTCGACCGATGGGCAACACTGGGTCAAGAGTGCGGATAACCCCATTCTCCACCGGGACGATGGTCTGGCCTGGCGCGATGGCCGCACCTATACGCCGCGTGTGATCTATAGCGCTACCCGCTTTGATGGGCACGGAACGCCGGAGCGATACAAGATGTGGTTCACCGCCAAAGACCTTGCTCAGGGGAATTATACGATAGGTCACGCCGTGCTCCACCCGGTGAGCCTGTCGCACACCTCTGGCAGCGGGCAGAATGGCACACCGGGCAGTCCACTGGGCCAACCGTTCGTGGTGGAGTTGCGCGGTAGCTGCGGGGAGCCATCCGCCGGCGTCACGGTCACGTTTGCCAGCGGCGGCGCACCGGACGGGGCTGTGGGGCAATTCCTGGAACCGGCGAGCGGGGTCACTGATGGGGCCGGTGCGGTGCAGACCACATTGTCCCTGGGCGATTTGACCGGCGTCTACACGGTCACGGCGTCTGCGCCCGGTGTCTCCGGTTTGCCGGCGGTGTTCACGGCCACGGCGGAGCTTGGCCCTGCTCCCGATATTTCCATCACCCTTTACCTGCCGTTGATCTGCCAGAACGCTGCGCCTTGATATTCACGCCAGCCGCAACCCCGGCAGAACGTCCAGATCCCATCCGGCCCGCTCGCCGGACGCCAGCCGACGCTGGGCGCAGGCCCCCACCATCGCCGCGTTGTCGGTGCAGAGCGCCAGCGGCAGGTAGCGAACCGGCACCTCCACTCGCTCGACGGTCGTCTGGCGCAGCGCCAGGTTAGCCGAGACGCCGCCGCAGAGCAGCACCGCCGTCACGTCGAACTCTTTAGCCGCCCGCGCCGTCTTGGCCGAGAGCACGTCCACCACCGCAGCCTGGAAACTGGCCGCCAGATTGTCCAGCAGCCGCCCCTGGGGCGGATCGCTGTACTTGCGCGTCTCGCGCAGGACGGCGGTCTTGAGACCACTAAAGCTGAAATCGTAACTATCGTCCAGCCAGGCGCGGGGGAAGCGAAAGGCTGCCGGGTTGCCCCCCTGGCCCGTTTTCTGGATCGCCGGGCCGCCGGGGTAGGGGAGACCCAGCAGCCGCCCCACCTTGTCGAACGCCTCACCGGCGGCGTCGTCGAGCGTGCCGCCCAGGTACTCGTACTGCCCGTGGCCGCGCATCAGAATCAGCTCGGTGTGGCCGCCGGAGACGATGAGCGCCAGGAGGGGAAATTCTGGCTCTCCTCTGTTGGCGGGGCGGCCCTCTTCCAACCAATGGGCATAGACGTGCGCTTCCAGGTGATTGACCCCTATCAGCGGCAGGCCGCGCCCCAGCGCCAGCCCCTTGGCCGCGTTGACCCCCACCAGGAGTGAACCGGCCAGCCCCGGCCCGTAGGTGACGGCGACCGCGTCCAGGTCGTCAAAACCCAAATGGGCCTCCTTCATCGCCTGCTGGATGACGGGCACGATGGCCTCGACGTGGGCGCGGGAGGCGATTTCGGGAAAGACGCCGCCGTACTGGGCGTGCAACTCGATCTGCGAGGCGACGACGTTGGAGAGAATGCGCTGCCCGTCCGCGACGACGGCGGCGGCGGTCTCGTCACAAGAAGTTTCGATAGCCAGGATGCGGGTCATTTCGTTTCCACCCCCAAGACAATCACCATATTACCGTGTATCTCCCAGGCTTCTAAAAAGTCGGATTCTTGAACCTCCCACGGCCCGGCGTTGGGATCAACGAGCAGCAACCGGCCAGCTTCGTAACCCTCTACGATGACCGTGTGGACGTATGGAACCAGGCTGGTAGGGAACATGTTGATATAGGCGATAGGAAAAATACCGTCATCAATCAAATGCCGCAGTTGTTCCAGCGATAGATGCTCCACAACTGCCGTGAAACCCAGGTCACGAGCGCACGCCACGACATCCCTGGCGTAGGTGCCAAACTCGTGAGTCTTGCACCGGTGGCGCAACTCTGCCTCATCCATCTCGACGCCATAGTGAGCCAGGAGCATCCGCAGGCAGGCTACCGTGCAAGAGTAAGGATGCTCCTGTTTACGAAAAGGCAATCTCGATTTCATCCCGTTTCTCTTCATAGAGTTGGTGGGCAATCACCTCCATCTCCTCCGGCGGAGTCCATCCGACCACCAGCGGCAGGTCTCCATCTACAGCCAACATTCCCACCTCCCCTACGATACCCGCGCCGGGATACGTCAGATGCACAGGAACGAGCCAGAGTGACCGGAGGGGAAAAAGCACCAATTTGGGCAGTCCGGCGGAAAAACGGTCCGGTAGATGTTCGACGATGAACTGATTGGCGGCGATCATCGCCTGCCTGGCATCGAGCATAGTTTGAACCCGAGCTGCGGGAGCAACGTCCGTCTGGTACACGGCCTGTAACTCGTGCAAGGTATGACCTTGTGTTGAGCGCAGCGGTGATACGCGCACCTGCAATCGCTGCCCGAAATCTTGCGGTACGGCTTGATCCAACTCCAAACGAGTGCCATCCAGGACAGATGCGCCCGTGATCAATTCTTTGTTCACAACTTTCTCCTCGTGGATGTTACACCTTTACCACCAATTCTTTGGGGAAATCGGTCAGGTTGTGCACCCGCCCATCGGGGTCGATCCACAGGTCATCCTCAATGCGCATGCCGAACCCCCGGTTGGGGTAATATAGCCCCGGCTCGCAGGTAAAAACGTGGCCCGGTTTGAGCACGTCGGTGTTGGAGGGCAGGTCGCTAAAGCGCGGCTCCTCGTGAACGTCCAACCCCAGGCCGTGTCCCAGGCTGTGCACGTATCCCCTCCCGGTCTTGGAGTCGCTGGCAATGGTGGGGTGGCCGCGGCTCTCGAAGAACGCGCACGTCTCCTGTTGATAGCGGCGTGTCTCCGTCCCCACCCGGTAGGAGCCGATCATTTTCTCAGAGCACTCGTACACGTCCTGGTACGCTTTCTCGACCTCCGGCGGCGCATAGCCCAGGCAAAAAGTGCGCGTCACGTCGGCAAAATAGCCGCCCCCCGCCTCGCGCGGAAAGATATCAAAGACGATGGTCTTGCCCAACTCGATGACGTCCTCCGCCCGTCCCTTGTTGTGCGGGATTCCGGCATCCCGCCCGATGGCAAAGATAAAACCCTCCGGATCCTCCAGCCGTTGCTCGGCCAGAAAGTGGTTGATCTGCTCGTGTACCAGGCCGATTGTCAGCGGGGAGCCATCGGCCTGCACCAGCGCGTTGTCCCTCACCTGATGGGATTTGAGGAACTCGACCGTCTGGCCGATGATCTCGCAGGTGCGGCGGCTGGCCTCGCGGATGCGCTCCGCCTCGGCGGCGTCCTTGGTGGCGCGGGCGGCGGCGATCAGCGTCACCTCATAGTCGCCATAGACCTGGACGCCGTCCAGTTGCGCGTCGAGTGCGTTGAGCAGCGTCCATGCGCGGCCCTGGTCGGCCAGACCGTAAAAGCCCACCTTGCCGCCGACCTCGAGATCGGCGAACAGCCGGCGGTACAGCTCGACTGTGGCAGCCAGCCGGTCTCCCTTTTCACGCAGAATGCTCATAAAGTCGTACTGGCCCAGGTTGACCGTGGCGAGTCCGCTGGCGGCAGCCTCCTCCCGCTCCATCGGCCAGCACAACAGCAGCGGTTCCGCGCCCCGCTTTTTGAGCACCATGCCCTGAGTCAATCCTGCCCCATTGGTCATATAGTACATCGCCGGGTTGCCGTGCACGGCCCCGGCGACGAGGGCCGCGTCCAGCCCCCGCTCTTCCATCAAGCGATCCAAATCCTGTTTCATCGAAATGCCTCCTTGATTATATTCAAAAGGGTGATCTCCTCTGTCGGCTCCCCCGGAACTTTACTACAAAAATATCCGGTTGGCAATAGACTCGAAACGCCGGCATAGCCGCACCGATGCCGGAAGTGACGAATAGATGTGTGCCATCTACCACGAAATGCCCATGATCAAAGCGTCTCCCGTACTTTGATGGCACAACAACCGAACCCAACAAGGGAATTTTAACTTGTCCGGCATGGTAGTGACCAGCAAAGGCAGCCGTCACTCCTGCTCGACTCAGGCGGTAGATGTTGTCCGCCGTGTGAGTCAATGCCAACACCACCTCATCGTCAGCAATGGATGGCGACTGCCATTGGCCTTTGCCCCATGGATCCTCACACCCACAAATCAGGACATCATCACAATCACTGACATGAACACGCTGACACCCATTGTGCAAAAGCACAACACCGGCACTGCGAACTGCCTCAGCCACACTATCGGCACCGGCCCAATAGTCGTGGTTGCCTAGAATGGCGAACACCCCAAGATGGCTCGTAACTACTTCAAGTATGTCCGGCACGAGAGAGACGAGGCCGAGACCGGTCACAAAGTCTCCGGTGATGAAGACTAAATCCGGCTGCGCTTCGTTTACTCGCTTCATGACATCCACATAGTAATCACGCGGAAGGTTCCCGGTGACGTGAAGATCGCTGACGTGCACGACTGTGAACCCCTTGCCTGTCAAATGTGCGCAATCAACTTGATAGTGAGCCACCTGCAATTTTGTGGTGGTGAAAGGCCGAGTCAGCGGTACATTCGCATTCTCCCTGTAGACCGGCAATGACCCTCGAGAACGCCATCGGATCATGGCCCGTCTGACTTCTCCCACCGATATGCCGACCAGGATGATTGCGGGCAGAAGCAGCCAGATAGAGAACCCGGCAACGTACCCTGCAACACCTGAACTGACCAGAAAAGCCACAAACGTAAAGGCTATCAGGGACGTTTTGTAAGCTGAATCCTGGAGTAGAATCAATCTGCGGTTCAAGAGCAGCAGAAACAGACACAACCCTGCTGTCATAAAGACTGCTGCAATAAGCAAGCGCATGAACATTGACATTCCCACGACCCCGAGGAGCATACCCATCTCGAGTACAAGGTATTCTGGATGATCAGCCGCTTTACACCGCCGTACCCGATCTGCGTTCGACTGCATCCAGCCGGGGCGGTTAGGATTGAACAGCCCCGGTTTGTACCCGATTTGCCGCCTCCGCAACCAGGCCCAACAACCCCCGTTCCTCCTCCGGCAGTACCGTGCGCGGATCCAGCACCACCTGGTCATCCTCGATGCGGGCGATCACCGGCGGGTCGGCGGCGCGGAGCGCGGCCGCAAATTGATCGGGGTGCGGAACCGGCAGGGCGACCAGTTTGGTGGGCAGCGTCTCGCCGGGCAGACTGCCCCCGCCGACCGTCGAGGCCCCGTCCACGATC
Source organism: uncultured Anaerolineales bacterium (assembly GCA_964400615.1). Taxonomy (GTDB): domain Bacteria; phylum Chloroflexota; class Anaerolineae; order B4-G1; family B4-G1; genus B4-G1. The sequence goes on from CAYNVC010000083.1 coordinate 8,020, forward strand.
TCGGCCAGGACGCCGGATTGCCGCAAGCTGCGCCGCCAGCGGCGTGCCCGTCGCTCGATCTCGTCCAGCCCCATCGAGATCATGCGCCAGGTTGGAATTTGCGCGGTCGCCTCTCCCTTTAGATAATGCAGCAATGTGGCCTGCAACCCACTCAAACAGAGCTTGTCCGCCCGCAGTGCGCGGGCCAGGGGATGGCTCTTGAGCGGCTCCACGTACCCGGCCTGCCCGACGATGATCCCGGCCTGCGGCCCGCCCAGCAGTTTATCGCCGCTGAAGCAGACCACCGCCGCCCCCGCCGCGACGCTCTCCTGCACCGTCGGCTCGTGGCTCAGGCCGAACCGGGCCGTGTCGAGCAGCGCCCCGCTGCCCAAATCGTCCATCACCGGCAAGCCGTATTTTGCGCCCAGCGTGACCAATTCGGGCAGGGAAGGCTCGGTGGTGAAACCCAGGATGCGAAAATTGGAGTGATGGGCACGGAGGACGAGTTCCACGAGCGGCGTGTCCTCAGTGTACAATTGAGTTTTGATCGCCGCTTCGTAATCGCGCAGATGGGTGCGGTTGGTGGTACCGACCTCGATCAGCCGGGCGCCGCTCTCGCGCATCACGTCGGGAATGCGAAAGCCGCCGCCGATCTCGACCAGTTGCCCGCGCGAGATGACCACGCCCTGGCCCCGGGCCAGCCCGGTCAGCGCCAGCAGCACCGCCCCGGCGTTGTTGTTGACCACCAGCGCGGCCTCGGCTCCCGTAAGCTCGCACAGCAGCCGCTCGGCATGCAGCGTGCGGTGGCCGCGCTTTCCGGCTTGCAGGTCGTACTCTAACGTGGAATAGCCCCGCGCGACTGTCTCCATCGCCTGCTGCGCGGCGGTCGAGAGGGGGGCGCGTCCCAGGTTGGTGTGGATGATGACGCCGGTCGCATTGATGACCGGGCGCAGCGTGGGGGCCAGCCGCTCGCGGAGACGAGCACCGGCCTGCGCGATCAAGTCGCCGCTGCCGGGCGCGTCCGCCCCGGCCCGCACCGCGTCGCGCACCGCGTCCAATGTCTCACGCAGCGCCTCCACTGCCTGACTGTGGCCGTAAGTGGCACTCAATTCTTGCGCGGCCTGCTCACCGAGCAGCCGGTCCACGCTGGGAAGTTGGCGCAGTTGGTTTGTTTTGTCATCGGTCATTTGCTCACCCTTCACCATAATTATACCCTGAAACAAGGCCAAGACCAGGAGATGAAAGCCCCCACCGGTGGCCGAAACCACCAGCTCGATCCGCAAATCCTGCGCATCCGTGTTCTACTCTTGGGGCACGTATTGATCCGCAAATCCTGCTCATCCGTGTTCTACTCCTGGGGCAC
>CAYNVC010000084.1:0-4987 GCA_964400615.1 uncultured Anaerolineales bacterium
TATACCGACGAGCAGTACGGCATCGCCGTCAACAGAGACCGGCAGGACCTGTTGGAAGCGATCAACAAAGGTCTGGCTGCGGTCAAGGCCAGCGGCGAGTACGACAAAATCTATGACAAGTACTTTGCCACAGAATGACGAGACCTGGCAGCGGTGGGGGGCATCTGTCCCCCACCGCTGCTCCTTCCCGCTCCAATACATACACGGGCATAGAGCTTTTCCATCCCGCGAAATGCCCCGCCGATACGGTAAAACACATTAAAATGGGCGAGACCCACGTTAAGGAGAAAAGTATGACATCCGAGGACGCAACTATTCGCCAGCGCGGACGCATGGGACTGGTCATCCCCTGGCGACACATTCCCTGGTGGGGAGTCATTATTATGATCATCGGTGTCATTGCCGGATATTCGATGTTTACTTCCACCAGGTATATGGATGCACTGTATTTCATCTTTGACCTGCCCTGGGACAAGCAGATGTTGGAAAAAGAAACAATTGGCGCGGACGGCACCTGGTCTCTGACAGTTACCCCGCCGCTCGAGCCAGGCAATTATACCCTGTACGCAGAGTTTCAGGACGAGAACGGCGAGCTCCTGGGACGCAGCCAGCCGTATCGGATAGAGATACCCGCCGATGCGCCGGAACAGGAACTTGCGCCACTCGCTACCCCGACCGAGACGCCGGTCAAGGTCGAAACCAGCACACCTACCATCGCCGGTACAGGCGAACCGGGTAGCATGGTGATAGTGTACGATGATTTTTCCCACGACCTGGGGCGCATAGCACGCCGTATCTGGGACGCGGACGGGGTTTTCCTCACCATCCGGGTGACGCTGGTCGCCTTTAGCGCCGCTTTGATTCTGGGGCTTCTCTGCGGCCTGATGAGAGTGTCCGATAGCTCACCCGACCTGACCATCAAAGCAGGCCGGCGGTTACTCATTGGGCTGGGGGTGAGCGCACTGTTGGTGGCGGTAGTCCCGGCGTGGAGAGGGTTGACCTCGATACTGCTGGTTCTTGCCATCACAGAGGGGGTGATGTTCATCCTCCCGGTGATGCCCTATACTCTGTCCACGTTGTACGTCGAGATAGTGCGGGGCGTCCCCATGTTGGTGACGATCCTCTACATGGGGTTTGCCGTGACGCCGGCGTTGCGCAGCGCCAGTCAGCATTGGAGCACCGGCGAGATTGACCTGCGCGGGCTGCCGGCGGCGGTCATCGGCCTGGCGTTTGGGTACGGGGCCTACCTGTCCGAGATATACCGGGCCGGCATACAATCTATCTCCAAGGGGCAGATGGAAGCGGCCAGGTCGCTGGGGATGAGCTATTTTCAGGCCATGCGTCACGTGATCTTGCCGCAGGCGATTCGGGTAGTGCTGCCGCCGTTGGGCAACAACTTTATCGCCATGCTCAAAGATTCCTCCTTGATCTCGGTCATTGCTTTGCCAGAGGTGTTGCAACAGGGGCGGCTCTGGATTTCCCGTAATTTCAGGGCCTTTGAAGGATTCAACTCGGTGGCAATGCTCTACCTGGTGATGACGCTGATACTTTCGCTGCTGGTACGTTTCGTCGAGCGGAAATCGGCTCTGCCCGGACGTTGACGTGTGCCACGTTGTGTGCCGAACGAAGGAGACGGTTCGTGGAAGAGAAAAAACCAATTATTATCTTGCAGGACGTGTACAAGCACTTTGGTCACGTAAAAGCAGTCAATGGAGTCAGCACCAAAATCTATCCCGGTGAAGTAATAGTCATCATCGGGCCTTCTGGCGGGGGAAAATCCACCCTCCTGCGCTGCATCAACAACCTGGAGCGCATAGACAGTGGCAAAATAGTCGTTGATGGCGTTTCAATCAGCGACGCCCCCGACATCAACGCGGTGCGGGCAGAGATAGGGATGGTTTTCCAGCTCTTTAACCTTTTCCCACATCTGACGGCCCTGGAGAACATCGTCCTGGCCCAGCGCGTGGTACGCAAGCGCAAGCGGAAGGAAGCGGAAGCTATCGCCCGCGAGCAGTTGGAAAAAGTAGGCATTGCCGAGAAATGGAATTCCTACCCGGCGCAGCTTTCCGGCGGCCAGCAGCAGCGGGTGGCTATCGCGCGGGCGTTGGCGATGAACCCCAAGATCATGCTCTTTGACGAGCCGACTTCTGCGCTCGACCCGGAGATGATCAAAGAGGTATTGGACGTGATGCTCGATCTGGCAAAGGAGGGGATGACTATGGTGGTCGTCTCCCACGAAATGGGGTTCGCCAGGGCTGCCGCCGACCGGATCATTTTCCTCGATGGCGGGCGGATAGTCGAGGAGACCACACCCCAAAATCTGTTCAGCGCACCCAAAGAGGAACGGACCAAACTGTTCTTGAGCCAGATATTGCACCACTCGTGATAGTGGCGATGAATCGCCTACCAGCCGTTTGATTTTTACTGCATAGGTGGAGAGGGCCGGAACGACGATGGTGGATCGTCGTCCGGCCCTCTCGTTTCCTCCCGCCCCCCGGTTATCTGTGAGTCAGCCACCTGCCAGTCAGCGATTCCAGCGTTCCGTCCGTTTGCATCTCTGCCAGCGCCCGGTTGATCGCGCGTAGAAGGTGTTGGCTGCCCCTGGGTACGGCCACCGCGTAAGGCTCCGCGACGACCGGCTCCCCCGCGACGACCAACCCATCCACCGCCAGCGCCGAGACGTGATCCACCAGCGCCACGTCCACTTCCCCGGCCGTGAGCGCCGCCAGCGCCTCGTTGGCCGTCTGATAGGGCGCTATTTCGAGAGTGGGCAGTTTGTGTTTCCAGTTGCGGGCTTGCATATCCCCCCGCGACCCGAACTCGACCGCCAGCCTGCGCCCTTCGAGATCGTCTGGCCCCACGATGCCGGTGGCCCCGGCGCGTACCACCAAAACCTGTCCGGCGTCAAAGTAACAAGTGGAGTAAGCAAAGTCGGCCATCCTGGCGGGGTTGACGACCAGGGCGGAGATGACCACGTCCACCCGCCCCACCGCCAGCGCGTCGTAGAGGCCGTCGTAGGGCAGGTTGGCGACGAACTGCGCCTCCACGTCCATCCGCCGGGCCAATTCTTGCGCCAGGTCAACGTCCAGCCCGGCCAACGTCCCGTCGGCAGCGACGAATTCAAAGGGGGGAAAGCTGGCGTCCATCCCCACGCGCAACGTCCCGCTTTCGAGCACCCGGCTCCAGGTGTCGTCGGCGCGGGAGCATCCGGCCAGGCAGGCGAGCAGCGCCAGGCAGCAAAACAGCAATTTCAGGCCCGATCCATTTCCTCGACTGCCCAATCAATCACACCTCGCTCCTGCACGCCAAAGACCGCCCCGATCAGATAGACCGGTTTATCCGCCAGGCGATACGGCTCAGCGTAGCCGCGTTCTCTGATCTGCGCCAGCGCGTCCTGCACACTGCCCGCCTCTTCCAGCTTGAACTCAAAGATGTACACGCCCTCGTCCATCTCCACCAGGGCGTCGATCCGGCCCCGGCTCGTCCGCACCTCCGCCTGCACCTGCAAACTCATCAGCTTGAAAATCAGATAAAAAACCGTCTGATAGTACCGCTCCTGCCGGATCTGGATGTCATACGGAATACCGGCAAAGAAGACCTGCAACGTCGCAAAGAACTGGTCGAAATCTCCCGCTCCCAGCGCGTCTATCATCTGCCACGAATACGTGTCCGCCCGCTCCTTGCGCACCGCGCTGAACTCGTCCACCAGGTATTTGATAAAGGCGTCCTCGACCTCGCGGTTGGGATAACCCAACGTGTACAGGCGTCGTTCGGGATCGTATCCTTTGATGGTCAGATAGCCAGTCTGCACCAGCAGCGGCAGCACAGAGAGGTCTTCGACCTCGTAGCTGCTGAACGATAGTTCGTTGGCCTGCAAATGCTCCAACTCTTGCACATCGTACTCGCGCTTGCGGAGCAGTTTGATCAAAAACGCCGGCGTGCCGGTCTCGAACCAGTGGTTGGCGAAGCGCTGTTCCTGGAATAAAAGCAATAGAGAAAAGGGATTGTACACCTTTTGACAATCGGCCGAGAAGCAAAATCCATCGTACCAGTGGTTGATCTGGCGCAAAAGTTCATTCTCGGCTAATCCTTCTTTTTGGGCCAGTGAGGCGATATGTCCCTTGAAATACAGACGCAATTCCTCTTCGGTGATGCCCAACACCGAAGAAAACCCTGTGCTGGATGTAATATCGCGGAGATTGTTCAGCCCGGAAAAGACGCCCACTTTGCTGAACTTGCTCACCCCGGTCAGGAACACAAAGCGCAGATACTCGTCCATACTCTTGAGGATGGTGTAGAATCCCTTGAGCACATCCCTGATGCGCTGCGCCTCGGCCACGTCCTCGATGTTATCTATGATCGGCTTGTCGTACTCGTCTACCAATACCACCACTCGATTGCGCTCCGCGAGCCGCTCGACGATGGTGACGAATTGCTCATAGTACCTTTCCGGTTTCATCTCCAGGCCGTGCTGCTGCGCGATGCGTTGGAGATATCTGCCGATGCTTTGTTCCAGTTCCCCGGCCGTTCTCACCTGGAAACGGCTGAAATCTATGCGAATGACCGGGTGCTTTTCCCAGGCGTAATCGCTTTCTTCGATCCACAACCCCGCGAACAACTCGCGCTGCCCGCGAAAGATCGCCTCCAACGTCGAGATCAGCAGGCTCTTGCCAAAACGGCGCGGCCGGGAGAGAAAATAGACCTCCCCCTCGGTGATCAGGCGATAGATGTCGGGGGTCTTGTCCACATAGAGATAGCCTTCCTGGGCGATCTTGCTAAATGTCTGTATGCCGACGGGTAGCGGTTTGAGCATGTTCCTCACTCCTTCCTCGCACTGCGAACGGTGCACCTGATACGCGGTCGTCTTCATTATACCTTACCGATTCCCAAAATACAATCCGCAAGGGTGAGCGGGAACGCGAGCATCCTGCTCGCATGCGGCCAAGATGGCCGCGTTCCGCACGCATGCGGCCAAGATGGCCGCGTT
>CAYNVC010000084.1:5087-9320 GCA_964400615.1 uncultured Anaerolineales bacterium
CACGCATGCGGCCAAGATGGCCGCGTTCCGCACGCATGCGGCCAAGATGGCCGCGTTCCACGCATGCGGTCAGGATGGCCGCGTTCCGCACGCATGCGGCCAAGATGGCCGCGTTCCACGCATGCGGCCAGGATGGCCGCGTTCCGCACGCATGCGGTCAGGATGACCGCGTTCCACGCATGCGGTCAGGATGACCGCGTTCCGCACGCATGCGGCCAGGATGGCCGCGTTCCGCACGCATGCGGCCAAGATGGCCGCGTTCCACGTATGCGGCCAGGATGACCGCGTTCCACGCATGCGGTCAGGATGACCGCATTCCGCGATGTGCTTGACAGAACATGTTTTTGGTGCTAAACTGTTATTGAAAACTTTTTTCATTAAGAGGGTACGATGGCAGAATGGGAAGAGTATCTGGTACAGGCCGGTTGCCGCATCACAGCTCCCCGGCGGGCGGTGGCACACGTGCTACAGGAGACGGCGACGCCGCTCGCACCGCAGGAGATATTGGAGCGTGGCCGCAAGCTGTACCGCAAACTGGGGCTGGTGACGGTCTACCGGACGGTGAGCTTGTTGGAGGACCTGAATCTGGTGCGCCGCGTTCACCAGGAAGGCGGCTGCCACGGCTACATGCCGGCTTCGCCCGGGCACCGGCACATTCTGGTCTGCCGGCGCTGCGGCGGGGCGGTCGAGTTCTCCGGCGAGGACAATCTGGGCGCGTTGATGGAGCGGGTCGAAGCAGAAACCGGCTATCAGGTGAGCGGTCACTTGCTCCAGTTGTTCGGCTTGTGCCCGGCCTGCCAGAAAGCGGAGGTGTGATATGAACGGGAGATTGTACGGTTTACTCGCAGCGTTATCGGTCGGCGCGACTCTGCTGGCCGGCTGTAGCCCGCCCGCGCCGACTGAATCCGCCGCCGCGTTGAACGTCACGGTGAGCATCCTGCCGCAAAAGTATTTCGTCGCGCGGATCGGCGGGGAACAGGTGAACGTGAACGTGATGGTCGAACCGGGGGCCAGCCCGGCGACATACGAACCCAAACCCCAACAACTCGCGGCCTTGAGCCGGTCGGCGGCCTATTTCAGCATTGGGGTCGCGTTCGAGCAGGTTTGGCTGGAGAAAATCTCCTCGGCCAACCCGGACATGCTCGTGGTGGACACCGCCGCCGGGATCGAGCGCATGCCGATGGGGGAGGAAACGGGAACCGCCAACCTCGACCCGCACATCTGGCTCTCACCCCGGTTGGTCAAGGTACAGGCGCAAAACATCTGCACTGCGCTGGCGCAGATCGACCCCGCCCACGCGCAGGATTACCAGGCAAACCTGGCGAGTTTCGAGGCGGACATTGACGCGCTGGATGACGACATTCGCCAAAAGTTGGCCGGGGTAGAGAGCCGCAAATTCATCGTCTTTCACCCGGCGTGGGGGTATTTTGCCCGCGACTATGGGCTGGAGATGATCCCCATCGAAGTCGGCGGGCAAGAACCAAGCGCGGCCGAGTTGGCCCAGGTCGTCGCCCTCGCCCAGGAGGAACACATCCGGGTGGTTTTGGCCCAACCCGAATTCAGCACCAGGTCGGCGGAGACAATCGCGGATGAGATCGGCGGACGGGTGTTGCTGATCAGCCCACTGGCCCCGGATTGGCTGGACAATATGCGCCAGGTGGCCGATACGTTCACCCAGGTTCTGAGCGATTGAGGCGCAAAGGAGTGGTATGGAAACGACCGTTACGCCACGAGAAGTGATCTCGGTCCAACATCTCTGGGCCGGGTACGACGGTAACATGGTACTGGAGGACATCAACCTCTCGGTGCGGGAATTGGATTTTATCGGCCTGATCGGCCCGAACGGGGGCGGCAAGACGACTTTGTTCAGGGTGTTGCTGGGCTTGCTTCCCCCGGCGCGGGGCCAGGTGCGGATAATGGGCCAGGGCGTCCGCGAGGGGCGGCGACACGTCGGCTATGTGCCGCAGGCGGTCGAGTTCGACCACGACTTTCCCATCAACGTGTGGGACGTGGCGCTGATGGGCCGTTTGAATCACCGCCGCCTGCTGCGCCGTTACAGCGCCGAGGATGAGGAGGCCGTGGCCGAGGCGCTGCGCAGCACCGAGATGTTAGCTCTACGGGACCGCCCCATCGGCGCACTTTCCGGCGGGCAGCGGCAGCGGGTCTATATCGCCCGCGCCCTGGCGAGCCGGCCCCAAATCCTGCTCCTGGACGAACCGCTGGCGAGCGTGGACACCCAGACGCGCACCGGCATTTACGAGCTGTTGAGCCAGTTGAACGAGCAGATCACGATCCTGTTGGTCTCGCACGATATGGGCGCGATCTCGTCCCACGTCAAGACGGTGGGTTGCCTCAACCGCCGGTTGATCTATCACCAGGAGAAACAACTTACGCCGGATATGTTGGAAGCGGCGTATCGCTGCCCAATCGATCTCATCGCTCACGGGGTGGCGCACCGGGTCTTTGCGGAGCACGTCGTGGAGGTGGGGCAATGATCGAGGCGTTACAGTTCGAGTTTATGCGTAACGCGCTGATGGCGGGAGTGCTGGTCAGTATTGCCTGCGGTGTCATCGGCACGTTCGTCGTCGTCAAGCGGATCGTCTTTGTCAGCGGCGGGGTGGCGCACGCGGCCTACGGTGGAATTGGGCTGGGGTACTTTATGGGGTTCAATCCGGTGTTTGGCGCGATCATCTTTAGCCTGGCAGCGGCGTTGGGGATGGGGCTGGCGCAGCGCAAGACCCGCCAGCGGGCGGATACCATCATCGGCGTGATGTGGGCCATCGGCATGGCCCTGGGCATCATTCTGGTTGACCTGAGCGCGGGGTACAAGGCGGATTTGATGAGTTATCTCTTTGGCAGCATACTGACCGTCCCGGCTAGCGATTTGTTGATCATGCTGGCGCTGAACCTGGTCATCGTCACGCTGGTGGGTTTGTTCTACAAGGAACTGCTGGCGATCTCTTTCGACGAGACTTTTGCCACGGTCGAGGGAGTGCCGGTGGATGCGGTCTACCTGATTCTGATGGGCATGATCGCGCTCACGGTGGTGATGATGATGCGGGTGGTGGGGCTGATCATGGTCATCGCCCTGCTGACTATGCCGGCGGCCATCAGCGGGCAGTTTGTCAGGGATATGAAAAAGATGATGGCGCTGGCGAGCGTCCTGGGGGTGATCTTTACGACGACCGGGTTGTGGCTTTCCTACGCGCTGAATTTGACCTCTGGGGCAACGATCATCCTGGTGGCGGGGGCCGCCTATCTGTTGAGCCTGGCGGTGCAACCGCTGATGCGTCGCTTCCGCACACAAAACCTGGGAGGTGGAGATGCCGATCTATGAGTATTATTGCCCGGCCTGCAACGGTCGCTTCAGCCACCTGGCGCGGCGCTACGACGAGCCTCCGCCCCCCTGCCCCGGCTGCGGTTCGACCGAGGTGGAGAAATTGATCTCGTCCGTCCACCTGGGCCGCTCGGACCGGCAACGCTGGATTGATTACCAGGCCCGTTCGCAGCAGATTGATCAGGATGACCTCAAAGAAGTGGGCCGTTTTCTCCAAAAATCTGGCGATTTGGGCGCGGCGACCGCCCCGGTCGAGACCGAGATATTCCGCGAGATCGTCGCCCGGCGGGCGGAGGGAGCGGGGGACGACGATATGCAAGACCTGGTGGACGCCATCCCCGACCGCAAGCCCGCAGGCGGGCAGATCGACCCGCACGAGCACCATCATCACGAGGGGCCGCACACGCACAAGCACAGTCAGGCAAAGGATTTGGGGTGGGCGTAGAAGCGGTTTACCTGGTCAGCGCCTGCCTGTTGGGAATGTCCACCGCCTACGACGGCGGGGAACATCCCCAGGCCGAGTTGGTCGCCCTGGCAGCGCGGGGCCGGGTGATACCAGTTTGCCCGGAGGTGGCGGGCGGCCTGGGAATCCCCCGCCCTCCGGCCGAGATCGTCGGCGGGGACGGGGAGGACGTGTTGGACGGGCAGGCGCGGGTGGTGACGAGAACGGGCGAGGACGTGACGGCGGCTTATCTGCGCGGGGCGGCGCTGGCGCTGGCGGCAGCAGAGCGGTACGGCGTCGCTGCGGCCATCCTCAAGCAGCGCAGTCCCTCCTGCGGCAGCCGTTTCATCTACGACGGCACGCACAGCGGGCGGCTGGAGCCTGGCCTGGGGGTGACTGCGGCGCTCCTGCGGCGGCGCGGCATAACGGTCTGGTCGGAGAAAGATTTAGAAAC
>CAYNVC010000085.1:0-9317 GCA_964400615.1 uncultured Anaerolineales bacterium
GCGAATCGCTCGACAAGATGTAACGAGATGGGTTCAGAGCGGGTGCTTTGCGTACTAGGAACCATCCAACAATGCGGTCAGCGTGTGATCAACAGCGGTATCTGGGCGAAATCGTCCGCCGACAACCCGCCGGCGCTCTCTTGCGAGGGCGGGTAATCGCTCAGGATTGCCGCCTGATCCGGCGATACGCCGGCCGGCCAGGCCAGATCCATAATGCGGGTGTGATTTGTGTCGCTGGGGCCGCCGCCGATGCGCCATTGCTCCGCCTGGGGCTGCACGTCCCGCACGCGGCGCACGCCGGAGGAGGGGAACCCGTCCTGGCTGAGCAGCGCCGCCGCGTACCCCCACGTCGTCGGGTCGGCGTCCGCGCCAAAGAGGGAGAGCGGCACGCGCAGGGTGACTGCCCGCTGGGCCGGGTCAACGAGCACGCGGACGTTCTCGCCGCTCATCTCGAGAGGTGCGCCGCTCGAGTCTGGGCGGAGCACTTTTTGGTTCCAACCTTCCACCCACACGGCGTACTCCCAGCCGTTCCCCGCTTCCAGGGCCGCGTTGCGCCCCTCCAACAGCAGACGCGCACCGCTGCCCGCTCCGGGGTCGGTGTCCAGATAAACGTCAAAGGTCTGCACCGAAAGGCCGATCCCGCTGCCCCAGACGTTTTCGATGGGGCCGGCAAGCTCGAACTTGAAAACCAGATTGCTCCCATCCAGCCCGGCGCTAAAGCGCTCTATGTCAAAGACCGCCGGCTCAAAGACCGGGTCGCTGGGGTAAGTGTAGCCGCCGGGGCCGTCGTCGTCGCCGGTGGGGTCGTCTACCACCAGGAACCAGTTGACGTTGCTCAGGTCGGGCAGCACCAGTTGGGCCGGGCCGGCGGCGGGTAACTGCTGGACGTCCCGCTCGTCCTGGCTGATCACCAGCGAAAAGCGCAGTTTGTCACCGGCGCTCAGTTCGCCCAACGAGGCGAGCGGAACGGCCACCTCCAGGGTGCGGTCGCCGATGGCTGCGCTCTCTAACGGGGTCGGATCGAGCCAACTGGGGTGAGCCAGGTTGCCCCCGGCCGTGGCGAGCGTGGCCTCTGCGAGCACGCCGCCCTCGAGCGTGACCTCCGCCAGGTGGGTTCCGTTGAAGCCGAGCAGCGTCGGCTGGTCGGGGCCGGCCCCAAAGTGGGAAACGCCGATGGGTGAGTCCACACCGGGCAGGCCCACGTACAGCCCCACGGTGACGTTCCCCAGGGCGGCCCAGTCCTGCCGGGCATCCACCCGGAAGTAGAGATTTTCGGCGTCATAGCCATAGTAAAACGCGCTTGCGAGGTCGGCGGCGCGGGCCTGTGCGCCGCCCCGCGCCTGGTACCGCCCGGCGGCGGCCCATTCGTCACCGGTGGCGCGGCCGTCCACGGTGGGGGTGATGACGCCGCCCGGCTCTTGCAGGGCGGGAGCGGCCTGGGCGGCAATGATGGGTGTCTCTACGAACGTGGGGACAGGTTCTCCCAGGGATTCGTACACGCCGCGCAGCAGGGCGCGGTAGCCGGCGTCAAAGTAATCGTCGCTGCCCGAATCCTGGTCGGCCCCGTACCACCAGAACCAGTCGGAGCCTTCGGCCAGGTACATAAAATCCAATGCCTGGGCCAGAGCATCGGGCGCGATTTCCTGGCCCTTGAGATCGTATTGGGCCAGCGTCTTGCGGGTGCGGAGCAGGTACTCCCAGGCAGTGTTCTCCTCCGGTTCGCCGATCCAGGTGGAATAGTCGGTGCTGAACCACGCGCCGGGCCAGAGATCGTCCAGTTTGCGCTGGTCGGGGAACATTTCCAGGTACTCGGACGGGGTGACGGTGACGATGTCCTCGCTCTCCGAGAGGCCGGTGTAGAGCGCGTCGAGAAAGTCAATCCCGTCGTTGTCGTAATTCTCCCAGGCGTTTTCACCATCCAGGATGACGCTGACCAGGTGCGGGCCGGTGGCCCCTTCAGCCTCGAGCTGGGCGCGGATGACCTTGATGCGGGCGATAAAGTCGGCGGCGGCCTCCTGCGCGGGGGTGCCCGAGTACTCGAAGCCGATCAGGTCAGAGAGGCGCAGGTCGCGGAAGGTGACGGCTACGGGCGGCCCGTCGCGGTAGCTGACATAGTAGGGGCGGTAGAGCGCGTCGGCCTGTTCCACCGTCTCGGCGGTGGTGCGGGTAAAGCCGTCCATCCCCAGCGATTTAGCCAGCACCCCCTCGCCGCTCGCCATCCAGGTGAATCCGGCGTCGGCCACGAACTTGACGATCTCTTGGGCCACAGCCCCCTCGGCGGGCCACATCCCGCGCGGGGCGCGGCCATAGTGGCTCTGGTACACCTCGACGGCCTTTTGTACCTGCGCGATGCCGTCGTTGGGATAGGAAAAGCGGGTCGGCAGCGTGCCGTTGGGGTCGCCGACCGCTTGCAGGTCGGTGGCGTAGAGCAGCGGCAGGATGGGATGGGCGTAGGGGGTGACGATGACCTCGATCTGGCCGGCCTCCTGTAGCTTTTTGTGCTCCGGGATGATCATCCCCAGCACGCGCCGCACCTGGTCAAAGACGATCTGCTTGTCCTCCTCGCTGAAATTCCGCCCTTTTTCCACCAACGGTTCGAGCGGCTCCTGCTGCAAAAAGCGCGGGTCGAACCAGGCCAGGTTCCACCAGACTTGCAGGTCGCGGAAATCCTGCTCGCTAAAGGCCGCCAGAGCGGCCGTGATGGTCTCAGGCTCCGTATCCCGCCCGCGCAGGTCGAGCAGCTCCCGGTAGCGCGGGTAGCGGGCGATGACGTGGTCCCAATTGGCGTCGAAGAAGCGGGTGAGGATGAACCGCTTTTGTTCCTCGTCCAGTTGACCGGCGGGGATCTCGCTCAACACCCAGTAGTAATCCTGCGCCCCGTTCGCCAGGTCGTCCAGTTGGCGGATGAGCACGGGGGTCAGGTTAAAGGTCACGTGCACGTCGGGATAGTTTTCCAGCATAGCGGCCATGTCATAATAGTCTTTGGTGGCATGGGCGCGCGCCCAGGGGCGGGTGTAGAACCCATCCGCGTCTTTGTAGTAGAGCGGTTGGTGCTGGTGCCAGACGATGGAGAGGTAGATGGCATCTTCCGGGGGAGCGGGCCTGGCCGTGATCGCCGGCCGGCAGGCGGGCAGCAACAAGCCGCCCAGCAGGAGCAGGATGAGCCAACGGGATGGGTTCTTGTTCATTTTCTTTTTCCTTTCGACTATCCCTTGACGCTGCCCAGGGTCAGGCCGGAGATGAGCCACTTGGAGGAATAGAGGAAGAGGGCAACGACCGGGATCATCACCAGAATAGAGGCGGCCGAGAACAGCCCCCACTGGGTTTGGAACTGGCTCTGGAAATCGCGCACGCCCAGCACCCACGTCCACAATGGCCTTTCGCTGGCGATCATCACCCGCGCCAGGAGATAATCGCTCCAGGCGGCCATAAAGTTGAACAAAAAGACGATTGCCAGCGCCGGGGTGGAAAGGGGCAGCACGATGCGCCAAAATGCCGAAAGGCGCGAGACGCCGTCAATCAGCGCCGCCTCCTCCAACTCGTGGGGGATGGTGTCATAGTATCCCTTGAGAATCCAGATGCTGAATGGCACCGAAGTGACCGAGTAGGCGATCACCAGCCCGCGATAGGTCTGCGTCAGGCCGAGCTTGGAGGCCAGGATGTAGATGGGAACCATCATCATCGGGGCCGGGAGCATTTGGGTGGAGAGCAGGAATATCAACCCTGGCCCCCGGCCGGGGAACTTCCAGCGGGAAAAGGCATAGGCCGAGCTGGCGGCCATAATCACGCCGACGATGGCGGTGGCTGCGGTGATGGCGATACTGTTCCACACCCAGACCGGGAACTCTTTGTCGAACAACACAGTCTTGTATGCGTCCAGGGTGGCGTCGGGCGGGATGATAGCCAGGGAAGTGGAGAGCAGCCGGTCGCCGGGGCGCAGCGACACGCTCACCACGCGCAGCACCGGGTAGACGGCGACGATGCAGGAGAGGATCAGTACCGCGTGGATCAGGATGCGCTTGAACGGGCTGTCCTCGCGCCCCGATTTGAAAAAGCGTTCCCAGGCTCCCGGTTGTTTTCTGGTGAGTGTGATCGGCGCTGTCATTCGGTTGCTCCTTTCAGGCCACCTGTGACCCGGATGTAGATGATGGAAAAGACGAGCAGGATTCCAAAGACCACAAAGGCGAACGCGGCGGCGTCGCCCAGGTTAAAGTATTGGAACGCCGAGCGGAAGAGGGCCGTCACTAACGTGTCGCTGCTTTCCAACTCGTTTTGGTTGAGGAAGAAGGGGACGTTGAAATTGGTGAACGTCCAGACCGTTCCCAGGATGATGGCCGGGGTCAGCACCGGGCGCAGCAGGGGCAGAGTGACGAGGTGGAACTGTTGCCAGGGGGAAGCGCCGTCAATCTCGGCCGCTTCGTAATACTCGCCGGCGATGCTCTGCAACCCGCCCAGGATGATGACCATCATAAATGGGATCCCCAGCCAGATGTTGGTGATGCACATGGCTACAAAGTTCCAGGTCGGGTCGGTCATCCACTGGATCGGCGCCAGGCCCATCCGTTGGAGCATGATGTTGACAAACCCATACTCGAAATGGAATTCGCCGCGCCAGGCCAGGCAGGCGATGGGTTGCGGGATGGCCCAGGGAAAGATCAACAGCGTGCGATAGAGTCCCCGCAGCCGCAGCTTGCGATTCAACAGCAGCGCCAGCGCCATGCCGCCGCCGACGTGAAAGACGATGTTGATCGCCGTCCACAGGATGGTGCGCATAAAGACGGGCAGGAACGTGACCTGTTTCAGCACCGGCTTGGTAAAGACCTCGATATAATTCTTGAGTCCGATAAAATCCGGCGCTTTAAAGTGGCGCGGGTTCAGGTTGGTGAACGAGACGTTCAGCTCCCACAGCAGGGGGTAGATCACCAGCAGCAGCAATCCCACAATCGCCGGCGCCAGCAACATATAGGGCAGGCGCATGCGCCTGTCAAAGATTGTAACCGCGCCGGGCGAAATAAATAGGCCCGCCAGGAAAGCCACGCCGACCAGGGGCCAATAGACTACCAGGGATGACGGTTCCTGGCCGGGGCTGACCATCGCTACCACAAAGACGATTGCCCCAACGATGAGCGGCACCGAAATCAGATTGCGGATGAGATTCCCCAAAAATTCGAGCGCCCGGTCTATGCGCCGGGTGAGAGCGCCCAGCGGTGCCCAGAGAAAGTAGACCAAAAGCTCGATCAGCACGGTTCCAAACAGGATGTAGAGAACTGTGCTACCCACCTCACGCAGACCGTTCAAGATAACTTGCAGCGTCAAGAATCGCATTTGCCCCTTCCTCCTCAGATTAAAGAGCGAGGAGGGAAACGCTCCCCTCCTCGCCCGTTTCAAGCCGTGTTACTCCAGGTTGGCGATGCAGGTATCGGCTGCTGCTTGCATAGCTGCCGCTGCGTCCGCAGGCGTCTCGGTGTCGGACAGGACGGCCTGCATTTCGGGCTTCATACCGTCCCAGTTGCAACGCATCTCGGTGACGGTGGGCATCGGCGTGCCGACGACCATCTGGTCGGCCGAACCCTTGAGAATTGGGTCGTTGGTGATCAGAGGATCGTCCAGGGCGGCCTTGAGCGCGGGTAGACGGTTGAGTTCGGTGATCATCAGCGCCTGGTTGTCGGCGTTGGTGACGAATTTGATAAAGTCCACCACTGCGTCCAGTTTAGCCCCTTCCAATCCCTTGGGAAGCATAAAGTAAACGCCGCTGGTATAGGGGTGCGGCCACTCGCCGCCCACGACCTGGGGGATGCGGGCCACGCCCAGGTCATCGCCCAGTGCTTCCTTGTACCCACCCAGCGACCAGTCGCCGTTGATGATCATCGCGGCCTTGCCCTCTTTGAAGAGGGTGTCGGCGCCATCGTAATCGCACTCGGCCGGCATGATGGGGGTGGTGTACTTGATATCGTACAGGAACTGGAGCGTGTTCACCATCGCGTCCGTGTTGAGGGTCGGGGTCTTGCCATCCTCGGCAAAGACCGCGCCGCCAAAGCCGCCCAGCCAGGGCACCAGCCAGAAAGGTTCGGTCTGGTTGTAGACCAGGCCGTACTGGTCGCCGGTCGTCAGCGCCTGCCCCATCTCGATCAGTTCATCCGTGTTGGTCGGGGGCGTCTCGATCAGGCTCTTGTTGTAGATGAGCATCAGGTGATTGCCGTTGGCAATCGGCACGCCCCAGGTCTGGCCGTTCAACTTGGCGGCGGCCAGGGCCGAGTCCACGTACAGGCTCAGGTCGAACAGGTCGCCCACCGGCATGATCAGATCGGCATCGGTGAAGGGGCCGGTGTGATCGTTGACCGTCCACAGCAGGTCGGGCATGCTGCCGGCCAGCCCGGCGGTCAAAAAGTCCTCGCGCAGGGTTTCAACTTCCTTGTTGACGACCTCGAAGGTGACGTTGGGGTGATCGGCGGTGTAGGCTTCGGCCAGGGACTGGACGTATTGCAATCCACCGTCCGCCTCGCCCTCTTTGGTCCAGAGAGTGATCTTGACCGGTTCGTCCTCTTTCACCGCCGTCGGCCCGCAGGCCGCGAGCACCAGGGACAAGACGGACATGACCGCCAGTAAGGTTAACATGTATTTTTTCACTTTTTTTCCTCCTGATTTTATTTAATCGTTCCAGATTGTAATCGAGCAGATTCGTCGTCAGTCAGCTTTTTCGTTTTTGTTCCGATCTTGCCTCCTTTCTACGCAATCAAGTTAGTTGGGGTTGATATGGTCGTTCGCTGATCGCACCGATGAACTCGGCTGTACGGTGTAGGCACTCGTCAATGGGAGCGATGTTGGAAAGCGTGGTTTCAAACAAGGATTGTAACTGCCGGGAGATTTTGACGTATTCTGGGATCGCCGGGCGGGCGTGCCCTGAGGCAATCATGTGCGCCGTCTGGGTCAGCAGCGGGTCGGTCTCTGGGTCGAGCAGGGCGTTGAAGGATGGGGAGGGCAAATTCTGCAATATGGAGCGATAGAGCGCCCCGACGACGTCGGGGTCGGTCACGGTTTTGAGAACGTCCAGCACCAGCGCCGGGTTGGGGCACTGGCGCAGGATCACGTAACTGGTTCCGCCCACGGTCGAGGCCGGGCTGCCACCCGGCGCGGACGGCGGGGCCACGTAGCCGATCCGCTGCTTGAACTCTTCATCTCCCCAGCCGCCGGCGTCGAGGATGATGTCACTTTCGTAACTGCCGCCGAGTGCCAGGGCCGCTTTCCCCGTAGCCAACATGTAGGGGGCTGTGTATTCGCTATAGCTCGTCACGTCGGGCGGGCTGACGCGGTGAACCATCACGAGTTCTTGCAGAAACCGCAGGGCACGCCGCGCACCAGGCCCATCCAGAGTGACGTTCTCTTTTCCCGCGTCGAAAATCTTCCCCCCTGCCGACCAGATAAAGGGCATCAGGTTGTACACAGTCGCTTCCCCGCCGCTCGTCCCGCCGGGGAACACCAGGGGATGCTCCAACCCGTACCGTTCTCTCACCTGCGGGCGGAGAAAGTGTTTGGCGACGAGCAGCAACTCGTCCCAGTCTTGGGGCGGCTCCAACCCTTCCTGGGCGAACCAATCTTTGCGGTACCACAGCAGCGAGGCGTCCGCTTTGACCGGCAAGCCGTACAATTTGCCTCTGTAAGAGTTGGCTTCGACAAAGGCCGGGCACAGTCCCTTGACCAGTTCGGCATAGAGCCATTCGGAGCCGAGGTTCTGATCGTCGAGCGCGTACAAAAAGCCGGACTGCGCCAACCCGGCCACCCAGACGCTATCCACCATGGCTATATCTGGGGCCGTGCCGTCACCGACCGCCGCGCTCAGCAAATGGTAGAGTTGGTTGTGTTCGACCAGGTTGATTTGGAACTCGATTCTCAGGTGGGGATGTTCCGCGTTCCAGTGCTTTGAGGCCAGGTCGAGCACCCGCGACCAGTAGGGATCAGAGCTCATCGTCTGGATTTGGGTGTCGGTGAAGGATTCTTGGGCGGCAGTGCTGTTGACAAATGTGCCCAGGCCGGGTTGGCGATGGATCACCCCGGCAAATTCCAGCTCTTTGAGCGCCTGCCGCACCGGCGAGCGGCTGATGTTGTACATCTGGCACAGCTCTTGCTCGGTGGGGAGGCGGTCGCCGGGGTGTAACGTCCCATCCTCTATCTGCTTTTGGAGCAGAGTTTTGAGTTGGTGGTAGATCGGTATGGGGGATTTACGATCAATGTTCGTCACTGGGATTACCCACCTGCCGGGCGCTTAATTGATGTAATGTAATAACATTATACCAAAACGGGGATTTTTTGTCAAACGGTTCAGGGTCGCGTGTGGGGGAGTAAAATGGGCCGGACTCGGAGCAGGTGCGGCCAGCATTCGTCCGTTACATTTGGTAACTCTGGATCGCCGCCACCGCTCGTCCCACGCCGTTCTCGGCGCGGATTTTCTCGCCCAGCGCACCGGCCTGCCGGCGCAAAGCGGTATCGGATGTTACCTCGTTCAGGGCAGCGGCCAATTGCGCGGCGGTGATTCGAGAAAAAGGCGCACACCGCACACCGGCGCCCAACTGCGCGATGCGCTCCGCCCAAAAAGGCTGGTCGCCCCCCAGCGGAATGATCGCTGTGGGCACGCCCGCGCGTAACGCCGCCGCCGTGGTGCCCATCCCGCCGTGCTGTACCACTGCGGCCATTTTCGGAAACAGCCAGCTGTGCGGGATGGAATCCAGGCGATATACGGTTTTCGGCAGGGGGATATTGCCTAATCCACTCCAGCCGGAAAACAGCACGCCGCGCTGACCGCTACGCTCCAGCGCTTCCAACACCAGGCGCGTCATGCGCGTCGGGTCATCCTCGCCCATGCTGCCGAACCCGACGTAAACGGGTGGCTTGCCACTTGATAAAAATCGCACCAGATCGGCCGGTGGCTGCCAGTCGGATGGCTCGTCCAGGAACCAATAGCCGGTCACGTGATGGTGGGGAGGCCAATCGGAGGGCACGGGCAAGACTAAAGGGCTAAAGCCGTAGATGGTCGCTTGCGCCCGCAGCCAGCGCCAGTAACCGGAAGCCGAATGTGGCGGCAGGTTCATCTGCCGCCGCCAATTGTTGAGCGCCGCGCGAAATACCTGCCACAGAGCAAACCGCAGCAGATAATAGGTGAGGCGATTGATCCCAGCGTCCAGGCGCACGCCCCACGGCGCGAGAAAGGGAGAGGGAAAAGCGCGGGTCGGCTCTAGCGGTTGCTGCGGCGCATAGACGAACCCGATTCCCCGCTTTTCCGCGCAATCCAAAGCGCAGAACGCCGTGGTAGAGGCCACCAACAA
>CAYNVC010000086.1:0-9297 GCA_964400615.1 uncultured Anaerolineales bacterium
CGCTGCGCGAGGAAGCCGAGTCGTATCAAGTCGGGTCGGCCTGATGCGGCCCAAATGTTCGGCTACGTCCCCGCCACAGATCTCGTTGACGTTGGAGGAATGAGCGAATGTCCACGTTACGGCGCAGTGTTGTTGTGTGGACGCGGTATATGAGGTATAGGGCTGCCTTGCGAGGATTCGATTTGGACAAAATCGAGAACATAGTGCGTCACTCCGCTGAGAGATATCTTGATGTCGCTACAGGCCGTTTCGTCGTAGTGGGGCGGCATGATGAAACGCTAGTGATGGTACCTTACGAGATGACGGATGGGGACATTGTCCCTGTCACAGTACACACCGTCACGCGACAGCAAATCAATTTCCGTATTAAAACAGGGAGATTCGTGAATGCATGAGGGTGAAGAAATGAGCATGACGTACTTTGAGGAAGAGGACATCATTCACATAGTCATCTCAGAGGAGCCGGAGGCTGCCAGCGTGGAGATAGGGCCGAATATCACGGTGGAGCTGAACCCGGCAGGTGAAGTCATTGGGATGGAGATCCTTCAGGCTAGCGCGTTCCTGCGAGACACAATCTTGGACACGGTACAATGGCGGATACTACAAGGTTACGACAGTGAGACACTGCCATTTATACCATCCGGCGGAGACCAGACGAGAGACCATAAACCGCTCGTATTGTCCGGGTAAGGTGCAAACTCGCCATCCTCTCCCTCCTCACGGGCGATGGCTAGACGTGTTACTTCAGCAGGGCGACGAGGTACGGGGGCGGGACATCTCCTCATTCGACCCTGCGCACGTGGACGGAGGCCGTCGCCGACCGGGAGAGGCTTGACGGCTTTCAGCACGCAGGTTTCCGGGATTCTGTCGCGGGCGGTGCGGGGATAACGGCCCCGGTTGGAAAAGTTGGGACATCGGCAAACACAACCTGACGCCCTGGCAGGCGATGGCAGGGACGGGAGAATAAAACAACCGGCGAGTGGTCTTACCGACGTGTCGGCGAGAGGGAGACCACCCCAGAATGCAAGCGGAGGATTTGCGAATGGAATACAAAAACGTTCTCACCACCTGCGTTTACTGCGGCTCCGGCTGCGGACTGTACGTCCAGGTGCTCGACGGCGAGATCGTCGGCGTGCTGCCCGTCAAAGAGCACCCCATCAGCCGGGGGAAACTGTGCATCAAGGGCTGGAACGCGACCGATTTCGCCACCCATCCCGACCGCCTCACCACCCCCCTCATCCGTGAGAGCGATGGTTTCCGCGAGGCGACCTGGGACGAGGCCCTGACCCTGGTGGCGGAGCGGATCGCCACCATCCACCGCGAATCCGGCCCCGATTCCATCGGCTTTCTCGCCTCGGCCAAATGCACCAACGAGGAAAATTACCTGCTGCAAAAATTCGCCCGCGCGGTGATCAAGACGAACAGCGTCGACCACTGCGCCCGTCTCTGACACGCCCCCACGGTGGCCGGTCTGGCCGCCGCGTTCGGCAGTGGAGCGATGACCAACTCGGTCCCCGAGTTCAGCGCCTACACCGAGTGCTTCCTCATCACCGGCTCCAACACCACCGAGGCCCATCCCCTCGTCGCCAGCCACGTGATGGAGGGAATGGAACGGGGCGCTAAACTGATCGTCATTGACCCGCGCCAGGTGCAGATTGGCCGCCTGGCCGATCTCTACCTCCGCCCCCGCCCCGGCACCGACGTCGCCTGGCTCAACGGCATGATGAACGTCATCATCACCGAGGAGCTGGCGGACGAGGAATTCATCGCCGCCCGCACCGAGGGGTACGAGGAGCTAAAACAGGCGGTGATGGAGTACACCCCGGAACGGGTCGAAGAGATCAGCGACATCCCCGCCGACGGGCTGCGCGAGGCGGCGCGGATGTACGCGACGCACAAGCCGGCCGCCATCCTCTACGCCATGGGCATCACCCAGCACACCACCGGCACCGATAACGTCAAATCCTGCGCCAACCTGGCAATGCTGACCGGCAACATGGGCGTCCCCGGTGGGGGAGTCAACCCGTTGCGCGGCCAGAACAACGTCCAGGGAGCGTGTGACCTGGGTGGTCTGCCCAATGTCTACCCCGGCTACCAAAAAGTGACCCTGCCGGAGATGAAGGAGAAATTCGAGGCCGCCTGGGGCGTGACCGGCCTCTCCGACCAGGTCGGCCTGGCGGTGACGCAGATGGTGAACGGGGCCTGCGATGGCTCCGTCCGCGCCCTCTACGTGATGGCGGAGAACCCGCTCATCTCGGACCCCGACTCCAACCACGCCCGCCATTGCCTGGAACAGCTCGATTTTTTGGTGGTGCAGGATATTTTCCTCAGCGAGACCGCGCAGTTGGCCGACGTGGTGCTGCCGGGGACCTCTTATCTCGAAAAAGAGGGCACCTTTACCTCCACCGACCGGCGCGTCCAGCGAGTGCGCAAGGTGATCGAGCCGGTGGGGGATTCGAAACCGGATTGGGAGATCATCTGCCGGGTGGCGCAGCGCATGGGGGCAGCCGGGTTCGATTTTGGCTCGCCGGAGGAGGTGATGGAAGAGATCGCCCCTCTGACCCCCATCTACGGCGGGGTGACTTTTGCCCGGCTGGAACCGGAGAACGAGGGCTTTCTCCAGTGGCCGGTGCCGGCTGCCGACCATCCCGGCACGCCGTTCCTGCACAAGGGCAAGTTCAGCCGGGGGCGGGGCCATTTCCACGCCATCCAATTCCGCGAGGCGGCGGAACTGCCCGACGACGAGTACCCCTTCATCCTGACCACCGGGCGGATAATGTTCCACTTTCACACCGGCACGATGACGCGCCGCACGGCAAAACTGCACCAGGAAGTGCCGGAGGCCTATGTCGAAATGCACCCACAGGACGCCGCCCGCATTGGATTGAACGGCACGGGGCGGGTGCGGGTCGCCAGCCGGAGAGGGGAGATCGAGTTGGCGGTGCGGCTCACCGAGCGCATCCGGCCCGGCGTGGTCTTTATCCCCTTCCACTTTGCCGAGGCCGCGGCCAACGCCCTCACCCACGCCGCCCTCGACCCTGATTCCGGCATCCCAGAGTACAAAGTCTGCGCGGTGCGGGTAGAACCGGTGGCTTGACAGTTTACGCACCGCGATAGACCTAGTGGCCCAAAAATAAAGAGGTAAAAATGCGCTCACAAATTCTGGTTTTGCTCATCGCACTGCTCGTAACAGCGCAATCCTGTTGCTGCGCTTCCATCCTGGGCGGCCCGCAACCACCCTATGCCATCACTCCGTCTGATGAAGCCGTCCAGAGCTTTCAGGAACGTATGGCCAAGGTGGAGCCAAACGCGGACGGCACCTTTAGCGTCACCATCACCGAGGAGGAGATGACCTCGCTGGTGGTGCAGCGGCTGGACGCGCAACAGGATCCGCCCCCCATCAGACAGCCCCAGGTCTATTTCCGCAACGGTCGCATCGAGGTCTATGGCACGGTTGACGTGAACGACTCGCTCTCCCTGCCCGGCATGGTCGCTTTCTCCGTCGTCTCGGGGGACGATGGAATCAGTGTCACGGTCGAAGAGATCTCGCTCGGCCCGTTGCCCGTCCCCGACTCGGTGCTGGAATCGCTGAACGAGGAAGTTGATCAGACGCTCACCGACAACGTACAAGTCGGCGGCGTCGAGGCCATCATCACCGACGTACAAATCGGCGATGGCGAGATGACGATCACGGGCAAGCCGGGTGGCGAATAGTACGCACAAGTGAGCGGCGATTACCTCTGCTCAGGCTCAAAGTGGATCAAGCCTGTGGTCATTGTGCCGATCCAGACGCTCCCGTCCGGCAAAGGTAATATGGCGCTCAAATCTCGATCTGGCAAGCCAGATATATATGACCATATTTCGCCCGTATATCTCGCCTGGTGTACGTAGAACGCTCCTTGATTGGTGGCGATCCAGATTGTTTGCTCGCCTAACTTTACGTCGCGCACAGCCAGCGGCCAGCCTCCCGCAAGTCCCCAATTTCCACCGGCCCAATTGTCATACACTCCCTCATCGGTTGCCATCAACCACCTGTCATCGAGAGAGAGGAATTCATTGATCCGGGCGGGCAATATCGGGTCGCACGTGTCCATATAACCGCCGTAATCGCCGGGCACGAAACAGCCGCCTTCGCATGCCTGCGCGTCATATTGCCACAGCCGCGTATCATCACCGACCACAGTGACCGTATCCCATCCTGGTGCGGAGTACAAATCCTGTGCCTCGGCCAGTGCCTGTCCATCGTCGGTCGGCGGACAGTGTGACTCACGGGCTAACCATTGACAGACCTGTGACCCTGTCGCGTACCATCCGTTTGCGGTAACGTGTGTCACGCGCTCATCGCTCACCCGCTTCCACTCGTCACCATTCCATACCCACAGGCCATATTCTGTCCCAATCATCGTGCTGCTGACATCGTTCACAGGTTCGGCGGTCACGGGCCACCAGGCCACACCGTCCCATTCCACCGCACCACGCGGTGTACCGACCAGCACCCCACCATCCGTGACTGCCAGCGATGTAATGTGATTGTCTGGCAATCCATCGTCGGTGGTAAATATCTCGCTTATCCCGTGTATAACAGGGGCATTGATAAATCGCATCAGTCCGTGGCCGCGTGTGCTGAACCACTTGCCCATGACACCGGTCACCTCGACTCCCACCGGCCAGTCTGGAATTGCCTGCCATCGGTTCCGCCGGTGCGCAAAAAAAGCCGGCCCCGCCGCCGTCGCTGCCCACACGTCCGAATTGCTATTTTCTCCGGGACTGAACGATATGCCATACACGTCGTCACTCGGCAGCCCATCGTGTGTGGTGTACGTCGTCCAGTAACCATTCCAGCGTCCAATGCCTTGGGGCGTTGCTACCCATACACAGTTGAAACCACACGCCTGGACGTCACGTATCTCGTCGTCGGGCAGGCCGTCGGCTGTAGTGTAGCGGGTGATCTGTTGTGTCTCTGGCCTGATGCGCAATAATCCACGTCCATTCGTGCCGATCCATACACTCTCGTTAGCGGATCGAGGTACTGCGAGCCAGGTCAAACGCACACCAGGGTCGTCTAGCAGTGTGGGAATGGAATAGAACTGATCGTGTTGCAGGCCACGGCTGGCAATACTATCTCTGGACATGAACCACTCGACGCCGGTTTCCTGGACGATGCCATAAGCACGAATGTCGTCAAAGGGCAGTCCATCGGCTAGAGTGAAGCACTGCCATCGCTCTTCTATATTTAGCACACAAAGGCCATTGCTGCCAGCAAAGCCTGGCAGGCTGTAACAATTCCACTGCTCCCGGTCGGATTCAAGGGGAACATATGCTCCACTTGAGATATGCGTCACATTGGGGACATTGATGGTATGCCAGGAAAGAAGTTTGCGCGGGCAATCGCCACCGCACCCGCACTCGACGCGCGGTACAATCGCGCGAGTGCTGCAAACTGTCGCCCCGCTGCCAGCAATGAAATTGCCTTGCCACGCACCAAACTCGATAAAGCGTGGAGAGTCTGTGCACAGTCCCTCTCTGGTCGTGTTCTGAATCCAGTATCCGCTTACGACTGCAATGGTCGGGGTGGGTAATGGAGTCAGCGCAGGCGACGATGTGTGCAACGCGGTCGGTTCTGATGTAGAGGTGGGCGATGGAGTCGGTGTTGATCCAGACACCACGGTCTCATAGGGAACGCTCGACGCAGTCACTACTTCCGGCGCAGCGGGATGCTCTGCCGGGTTGCAGGCCGCGAGAAGCACGATCAACGATAACGAGATGATCCCCCACGGTTTCATCAGCCGCTTTTCCGTGTGCTAGTCCTCCGGCGCGAGCGACCACTCTTCTTGTTCCGCCAGCGGTTCGGCCGGCGGGGGCGCGGCAATGGACGGTTCCTTCTTGACTGTTTTGGGATAGGGTACGGCGTGCATGTTGACCCTGAGGGCGCGGGCGAGTTTCAGCCCCATCCGCTCCTCGACCACTTGCTGGGCCAGGGCCACGATCTGGCCCGCCTTCTCCGGTACGTTGATCCCCGCCGCCGTCTCCACGTTCAGTTCGATCAGGACGCCGCGCCGTTTGGCCGAGACCTGGGGCTTGACACGCAAGACGCCGGAGAGCTGATCTATCTCGTACCTCAGCCGGTCGCTGATGGAATCAATGCTGACCTGTACCTCGCCGCCGGCGGCCTTTTCGACCCGGATGGACTTGGGCCTGGGGCGACGCACCTCGAGGGCGATGAGCAGGATCAGGATAATGTCCAGCGCCACGGCAAAGAGAACTCCCAATGGCACGCGCACGTACCATTGCAGGCTGCTGAGGAATTCGAGCAGCAAATCCGCCTGTTGCGCGATCGCGTCCAGCACCGTCAGCGGCAGCACTAACGAGACGCTGCACAACACCATCACGACCAGCAGCAGGACTAGGATTATCACACGATTTATAGCGTTCATTTGGTTCCTCCTTATAATGGCTAACGCGTGAGCCGCCGTCCGGCCCAGGCCAGACTACCCGGCCAATGACCCGTGAGGCCGGTTATACCAACACAACTCCTCACCAATACTCCACCCAATACACCACCACCGACGCACCCTCGTCTATCGCCACACCATAACTATACCCATGATTCCACTCATACCCTGCCGCCCCCACCCCCAAAACTAACACCTCATACGTGGGCGGAAATTCCTCCTCCTCCTTCCCACTCGTGTAATAAAACGTCGTCGGTACCCCTCCAGCCATATTCACGTGCTCATTCCAGTCTCCGCCCTCAAACCGATACTTTGCTTGCCCTCTGAACCCGGCCACCAGTGCCTCAACCTCCTCCCCCGGCAACTCCATCTTCAACTGTAAATGTCCTCCCCCCTGCATCAACCTCGGCAGATAGTCGAGCCGTATTTCCCTCGCCTCCGGCGGTATCCGCTCCGGAAAGTGCTCGACCAAAGGAGACCCTTGAAAATCTGCGAGTATCTCCTCATAACGCTCCACATCGGTGACCTGTCCGGGAAGCTGCTGGCCCGCTCTCACCAAATACAGCGCAACGCAGCCGATGCAAAGCAACACCGTAACCAGCACACCAAAGAACCACCATCTCCTTTGCACTTTCATTTCCAACCCCAGACTCACCAGGCGAGCCAACGGAGGCTATCCGACGCACGACAGTACGCTAGACGGCTGGCTTGACCTGTAAAGTAAAAGTACCGGTTTGTTTGCTGATGCTGTATGGCTGTATCAGAACGTCCGCTGGAATACCAAGCCCTGTATGCAGTTTGCGTATCATTCTCATCGTGAGAAATCGCTTCCGCGTTAGAATCTCCGAAACACGTGCTCGACTGCCGATGTATGGCTCCAGGTCGCGGCGCGTCAAGCCACGGCTTTCCATGTGATAGACGATTGCCTCGATTGGGTCTGGCAAAGGAATGTTATAGTGTTTGTTCTCGTATGCTTCCACTAATGTCGTCAGCACTTCCAAACGATCACCTTCTGGTGTATCGGGAGCAGCATCGAAGAGACGGTCTATTTCTTCGAGGGCGATCTGATAATCCATTTCGGTTTTGATCGGCTTGATTTCCATTGTGAATCCCTGTCAAATCGTACCTGCGTCTATTTTGTCGTATTCTTGATGGCTACCGATAAAACGAATATAGACGATCCCGTACTCGTACTGAATGGCTACTACTAAACGGTATCTGTTTCCCTTGATATTGAACACGACACGGTTGTTGGCTACGAAACTGGCGTTGCGGTAAACGGTTTTGATGTCGGCTGGGACTTGCCAGGTAGTGTGCCTGACATCCGCATACCACGCTTGTAAGGATTGTTGTGCGTTTGGATGTCGTTCCCAGAACTCTACAAGTATTTTACGGGAAATGATGCGCATGTTGAGATTATACCACGCTCCCAATATGGGAGCAAGTCTTGTCTTGGTAGCGATACCGACAGATTGAGCAAGGGCTAACGGGCAGCTTCACCCACGCGGCGGCTGCGGAAGAGAGCCTTCACTAGAGAGGCAACCAGCGGCGCGTGTGGCCTTGTTTTCGTGCATAATAGCCAGGTGCGGACTCGGCCGGTTCAAGATCTCTTACGGCTATCGTTTCCATACACCTTTCTACTTTCACGAATGAATTGCACAATTTCGGTGGTTGTAATGCCCAGGTTTACACCTTCGACATTCAACGGAGAGCCAATTTTTCGTTCTGGCTTGATCACAAAGGTTTGTCCATCCTTGCGTTTCACTCTGACTTCCCCCTTCCGAACCGCCAGGTCCAAAAGTGAAGCCAGGTTTTGTCTGGCCTCTGTATAAGTGTATACGACACCCATCATTTCACCTCTATTACTTTCACCTTCATGCGCTTGGCAGAGTTGACCAGATATTTGTCCAGAGAAATCAAGGGCGACCTGAATCTGAGGGCGCATCGTATGAGGTAGGCGTCGTAGGCATAGATATTCAGCGTTTCAGCTATCTTGAGCGACTGCTCCAATTCTACATCTACGAACCTGATGGGGATCTTGTTGTATGCCTGAATTGCCCCCAGTGCCTGTTCTAATGTTACCTTATTTCGCTTGAACATAGCTGAAAACGCATTGCCGATTTCCCAATGAACGGATTGTGGGGCAATCAAATCGGCTCCTTGTGTAAAACTGATCAAGGAGGCTTTCTCCGGCTCGTTGGCAATGACGGCGACGATGACAGAAGTATCCACCACGATATTCACGACATTTCTCCTCTGAGCAATCTAACAACTGTACAATAGTACAGCTATTATAACCTTTTTGATGCTATTGTGCAAATACCGTGATATGGCTTGGTGCGCTAACGGTCGGCTTCACCCGCACGCGCGGGTTCGGCGTGAGAGCCTCCGCTACAAAACTAACCACAATGCGGGTTGGGCCGCCGATTTGCGCCGCGCAAAGCGCGGGTCGGGTGCAAGCCGTTGTTAGGCGGCCTTTTGTCCTTGCGGTCCCTCCTGCTTTCTTCTGCTACCAGTACCTGCCAATTGGCACAACATAAGTTCACCTGTCATAGACAAACTGGGCCAAATCACGGATAAAGTTGAAATTGCTGCTCTTGATATGGAGCTTCCGAGATGCGAGTGCTGTGGCGTCAACTCTATCAAGCCCTGCTTCTAGTCGCACTGGATAGGTGTGTCTCCCTTGTTTATCTTTCACTGCAATAGCTGAATCTGTCTGCGCTATGACCACGACCAAGCATATCTGCCTATTACCATTCTCATCTTCTACAGGGACTTGATGGAAATAGACAGCATCGCTAACACAATCCAGGTATTCAGCTACAACCTGACTCGTGTAGTTCAG
>CAYNVC010000087.1:0-9288 GCA_964400615.1 uncultured Anaerolineales bacterium
GAGGGCATGAACGGGGCCGAGGTGATGGTGCAGGAGGGAGTATTGAAAAACCCGCGCCCCGACGTCGTCCTGGTGACGCACGTCTGGAACGACATGCCGGTGGGTATGATAGGCGTGACGCCGGGCGCTATCATGGCGGCAGCCGAAGAATGGAGCTGCACCATCCGGGGCAAGGGAGGGCACGGGGCGCAGCCCAACCAGACGGTTGACCCCATCGTCGCCACGGCGCAGATCGTGACCGCATTGCAGACCGTCGTCAGCCGCAACGTCAACCCGCTGGAGACGGCCGTGGTCTCGGTGGGCGCGATTCACGGCGGCGACGCCTTCAACGTCATCCCGCCCACGGTCGAGATGGCCGGCACCATCCGCACCTACAGCCCGCAGGTACGGGAGACCGTGCTACGCCGGGTGCGCGAGGTGATCGAGGGGGTAGCGGCAGCCTGCGGCGCACAGGCCACGTTGGAGTTGACCCAACTGACCCCGGCCGTCACCAACGACGAACAGGTCGTCGCGGTGGTGCGGGCGGCGGCAGAGGCAATCGTCGGCGCGGAGAACGTGCTCTCCGACGAGCGGACGATGGGCAGCGAGGACGCCTCGTTTTTCCTGCAAGAGATACCCGGCTGCTACTTTTTCCTCGGTTCGGCCAACGGGGAGCGCGGGCTGGACGCTCCCCATCACAACCCGCACTTTGATTTCGACGAGGACGCGCTGCCGCTGGGTGTGGCAATCATGATGCACTCGCTGGCGCACTATTTGCTCTAGGGTTACGGCGGTAGCCTGACAATATTTGACGTTGGTGTAGGAGACAGTATAATAGCACCTGGAGTCTGGCAAATTTCAGAATGCCCATATCTTGGGGTAGGCAACAATAAAAACGCTAGATATGGGGGTTCGTAGTAGCGGCTTTAGCCGCTTTTGAGCCTTTTGGACGGCTGAAGCCGTCACTATGAACAAAAACGCCAGTGTCCAGCTGCAATGAAACACGGTTGCCAAAACAGCGAGTAATAATGCTGCCAGAGACATGTCTATCCCCCCGCTGACCATCGGGATCGAAGAAGAGTACCAGATCGTAGACCCCGCCACGCGGGAACTGCGCTCCTACGTGCAGCGTTTCCTCGAACAAAGCCAGACCGTGCTGCCCGACCAGATTCACCCCGAATTTCTGCAATCACAGGTGGAATTGGAGACGCGCATCTGCCACGACATTCAGGAGGCGCGGCGCGAGCTGGTTCTCATGCGCCGCTCGATCTGGAAACTGGCCGAGCAGGAAGGGCTGTGGGTGGCAGCGGCGGGCACGCATCCATTTTCCTACTGGGAACACCAATCCGTCTCACCCTTTGGCCGCTACCCTGAACTGGCCCATTTCTTGCAGGACGTGGGGCGGCGGCTGCTGATCTTTGGCATGCACGTCCACATCGGCATACCGGACCGTGAACTGCTCATCGAAGTGATGAACCAGATCAGATACTTTTTGCCGCACCTCCTGGCCCTTTCGACCAGTTCCCCGTTCTGGCATGGCCGCGACACCGGGTTGAAATCGTACCGCAGCGTCGTCTTTGAGAGCCTGCCCCGCACCGGCATCCCGCCCCTGTTCAACTCTTACGCCGACTACCGCCGTTACATGGACACGCTGTTGACCACCGGCAGCATTGACGAGCCAACCCACATCTGGTGGGACGCGCGTCCCAGCGAGAAATTCCCCACCCTGGAGATACGCATCCCCGACATGTGCACCCGAATCGAGGAGACGTTATGCCTGGCGGCCTGGGTGCAGGCCATCGTCGCCAAATTGATACTACTGCGGCAGGCGAACCAGAGCTGGCGCTTGTACCCCAGCTACCTGGTGGACGAGAACAAATGGCGTGCCGTGCGCTACGGCGCGGACGGCAAACTGATTGACCTGGGCAAGACGAAAGAGATTCCCTTCCCAGCGTTGATCGAAGAACTGCTGGCCTGGATGGATGACGTGGTGGACGACTTGGGCAGCCGGGCGGAGGTCGAGTACGCCGGCGTCATCCTGCGCCAGGGAACCAGCGCCGACCGGCAACTGGCTACCTACCGCCGGACGGGGGATTTTTCGGCGGTGGTGGATCGCATGGTGGAAGAAACGCAAGAGGGGTTGAAATGAGCGGCATCAAATTGTTCACGGTGCGCGGCATCGAAATCAAAATGCACATCACCTTCCCGCTGATCCTGGTATGGGCTGCCTTACAGTTCGGCTACTTGAGCCAGGGGCGGTTTTCGCTCTCAGGAGCCGCTTTTGGAGTCGTGATTACCTTGCTCCTGTTCGTGTGTGTCGTCATCCACGAGCTGGCGCACAGCCTGACCGCGGCCGCGATGGGCTTTCCCGTGCGCGACATCGTCCTCCTGCCGCTGGGGGGCGTCTCGCAGATGAAGCGCATACCGGAGCGCCCGGTTCAAGAGCTACTCATGGCTATTGCCGGCCCTGCGAGCAACGTCGTCATCGCCGCAACCCTGGCTGTGGTTGGCCTCTTGTTGCCCCTGCACCTGGGCCGGGGCCTGCTGAGGCTGGTTCTCAGCCCGACTTTTTTAGGTTGGGATGACACTCTTCCCTATCTCATCGTCACCAACCTGGGACTGGCCGGTTTCAACCTCATCCCTGCCTTCCCAATGGATGGGGGCCGCGTGCTACGCGCTCTGCTGGCGATTGTCGTGCCCTACGCCCGCGCCACGGCCTGGGCCGTCCGGGTGGGGCAGAGCCTGGCCTGGATTTTCGGCCTGTTGGGACTGATCACCGGTAACTTGTTGTGGATCCTGATCGCGTTCTTTGTGTACACCGGGGCGTCCCAGGAAGGGCGGATGATCCAGGTCAGAGAGGCGTTGCAGGGTCTACGGGTGCGGCAGGTCTTTTCGCGCCGTGTCATCGCTCTCGTTCCAGATGACCCAATCGGCCGCGCAGCCGACCTGACCCTCGATAGCTTTCAGGCCGATTTCCCCGTCTGCGAGGGGGAGCGGATCGTGGGCTTGCTCACGCACGCCGACCTGGTGCGCTCGCTCCAACGACGCCAACCCAACACACCCGTGCGCCAGGTCATGCGGACCGAGTTTCCCACCATCGGCCCGGACGACGGGCTGTTCCAGGCGCACCAGCGAATGGCGGAGGCCAAACTGGATGCTCTGCCCGTGGTCGAAAGAGGGTACTTTCTGGGCCTGCTCACCCGCCGCGACGTGAACGAGGGCTACCAATTGCTCTCGGTCAGCCCCGAATTACAGAGGCGGGAACCATGATCACCGTCGCCGCAGCACGGCGTTATTACGAGAGCGCCGACGCGGTGCACGATTTCGACCACGTGCTGCGCGTGTTGGCGCTGGCCGAGCGCATCGGGCGGGCGGAGGGGGCCGATCTCGAGATCGTGCGGGCGGCGGCGCTGCTCCACGACGTGGAACGTGAGCAGGCCGAAGCGGCCGGACTCGACCACGCCGCTCACGCCGCCGGCCGGGCGCGGGAAATTCTGAGCGAGCAGCCGGAGGAAAAAGTGGCAGCCGTGGCCCACGCCATCGCCGCCCACCGCTTCCGCGCCGGCCCCGCTCCGGAGACGCTGGAAGCGCAGACGCTCTTCGACGCCGACAAGCTGGACGCCATCGGCGCGGTGGGAGTGGCGCGGGCCTTTGCCTACGGCGGGGCGCACAACCAGCGCCTCTGGGCCGTCCGCGCGGACGTGGACACGGCCCGCTGGGCACGAGAGGGGGACGACCCCCATAACCACACGCCGGTACACGAGTTCGTCGTCAAGCTATCCCGCATCAGGGAGCGGATGTACACCGCCACCGGCCGCGCCATCGCCGACGAGCGGCACGCCTACATGGTCGCCTTCTTTGCGCAACTCGATTCCGAAGTACGTGGGGAGCGGTGAGCGATGGAGCAGGACAAGCGCCGCTTTCTCCTGCTGATCTTTTTCCTGGCCCTGCTGCTCCGCCTGACGCCCGTCCTGCTCACCTGCGACCTGCCCATCGGCCTGGACGACATGTTCCAATACGACATGCTGGCCCGCTCCATCGTCGCCGGGAACGGCTACCGCTGGTACGCTCAAGATGACCTGGCGCTGATCCAGCAATACATCTCGATGGACGTGCCGGACGAATACGACCCGCGCGGCATACTGACCAGCTTCCGCGCACCGGGCTACCCGGCCTTCCTGGCGTTGGTCTATGCCGTCGCCGGAACGGGGGCACACCGCTTTTGCGCCGCCCGGCTGGCCCAGGCGTTCCTGAGTGCCGCGCTGGTTCCGCTCACCTGGGCGCTGGCCCGCCAGGCCGGGTTCGAAGAACGGGTCGCCCGCTGGGCCGCCGGGCTGATCGCCCTCTTTCCACTCCTGATCATCTACCCGCTGGCGCTGGCGAGCGAAAACCTCTTTATCCCGCTGCTGGCCCTCTCGCTGGTGCTGCTGTTGCGGGCCGCCGGGTCGGGGCGAGCGCGTGACCACGCCCTGGCCGGGTTCACGCTTGGCCTGACCGCGCTGACCCGTTCCATCGTCGCCGGGTTCGTGCCACTGGCGGCGCTGTGGCTGTGGTGGGCGGCGCGGGAAAAGCGGGCCGGGCTGCGCGGCGGGCTGCTCCTGGTGCTGTGCTTTTTGCTCGTCACAGTCCCCTGGGCCGTGCGCAACACCCTGCTGCATGGCCGGATCACCTGGATCGAGACCACACTGGGCTATAATATGTACCTGGGCTACCACCCACAATCAACGGGCACGTTCCAGTACGGCATCTCGCTCGACCTGCTCCCCATCCTCGACGACGCGGAGCGGAACGCGCAGGGGATGGAAGCGTTCCGGCGCTTTGTGCAGGCCGACCCGGCCCGCGTGCCCTATCTGATGGTACGCAAGCTGGGGTATCTGTGGGGGCTGGACAAGCGGGCGCTGATATATTTCTACGGCAACGGACTCCTCGGCCAATGGCCGGGCTGGCTGGTGAAACTGGTTTTCCTGCTCGCCTGTGGGCCGTTGGTCGTGCTGGCCCCGGCGGCGGCCGGGGGGCTGGCCTGTGGCCGGATGGGAAAACGTAAAACATTCATCACCTTGCTCCTGCTTTACTATACCGGCGTCCACATGCTCATAATGTCCGCCTCCCGCTTTCACGTCCCCCTGCTGCCGGTGATCGCCGTCCTGGCCGCTTACGCTTTCGTCGCGCGCCCCTGGCGCAAATCCCGCCCCTGGCAGCGCGGGCTGGCCGTGCTGCTGGTCGCCCTCCTGCTCCTGAACTGGGGACTGGAAATCGCGCGGGACTGGCGCACCCTGGCCGCGCTCTTTGGCCCCACCGGCTACCAACTGAACCTGCCCTACTGACGCACTACGCAACACGCAACACGCAACACGCAATACACAAAGGAGCCTCCCAATGCACCTCCGAAAACTCCGCATGGACTGGAAACCCGCCACCGTCATCGTCGTCTCCACGCTGGCGCTGGCGGTTGACCACTATCACAGCATCCTGGCCTCCAAAGCCTACGACCGGCTGGCGCTCTACCTGGGGTTGCCGCTGCTGATCATCCTGCTCCTCTTCCGCGAGTCGCCCGCCCGGTACGGATTCCAGTTGGGAGATTGGAAGGCCGGGCTGGCGCTCACGGCGGCCGGCTGCGGGGGAATGTTGCTGGTGATGTTGCTGGTGGCCCGCACGGGTGATTTCCGGAGCTATTACGCCACCCGCGTCCCGCCCCTCCAGATCATTATCAATAACGGACTGGACCTGTTCGGCTGGGAATTTTTGTTCCGGGGCTGGCTGCTCTTTGCGCTCTACCCGGTCTGCGGCCCGTATGCCATCCTCTTGCAGGCCGTCCCCTTCACCATCGCCCACTTTGGCAAACCAGAGTTGGAGACGTTGAGCTGCATCTTTGGCGGCAGCGCGTTCGGCTACGTCGCCTGGCGCACGCGCTCGTTCCTCTACCCGTTCCTGATCCACTGGTTCCTGGCGACTGTCACCGTGCTGCTCGCCAGCGGCGCGGCAGGGTAAGCGCTATTGGGAAAACGATGAAAAGTCAGGGTCGTCCCACCCGACCCCAATTGGCCGCAACTGTTCCAGATAGACCAATTCGACGAGGAGATGATCGAGCGGGGATACCGGCCCCAGGGGGAATTTGGCATCCCGGGCCGGCGCTTCTTCGTCAAGGGCAGCGACGCCCAGCGCACGCATCACGTCCACGCATTCCAAGCCGGGGACACCGAGATCGAGCGTCACCTGAACTTGAGGGAGTATATGATCGCCCACCCAGAGGAGGCCCAGGTTTACAGCCGCTTGAAGCAAGAGTTGGCGCTCGAGTTCCCGGAGGATATCGAGGGCTATATGGAAGGCAAAGACGGGTTCATCAAAGAGGTAGACAAAAGAGCGGGAGCTTGGGGGAGAGAGCATGCACGAAAATAGCTGGTACTATGCGCTCAAAGGAGCCGCCGCCTTTTGGATCGCCGCGCTGGTTTTCATTCTGGCGGGAGGCGCGTTCACGGCGCTGGGCGTGCTGGTGGAGAGGTTCTTTCTCTGTATCGGGATCCCATTCTTGAGCCTGGGGGTTTTCGTCCTGCTCCTGCTGGTCTACAGCCTGCACCTCAAGCTGGCGCACCCGGAGAATTACCAGGCATGGCTGTGGTGGGTCAACTTTATCGGCGGCATGGCCGGGGCACTGACGTTCGCCCTCCCCAGCACACTGGCGCTGCCCATCCTGCTGCTGATGGAGATGGACGGCCAGGCGATCTTGATCGGCACACTGTTCTCCGTCATCGGGCTGGGGGTGTTGGTGGGGATTTGGTTCGTGGCGCGGAAGCAATACACGGGGAGGCCAAGATGGATACGTTCACACTCCAACTGACCGGTATCGCTCACG
This sequence comes from uncultured Anaerolineales bacterium, assembly GCA_964400615.1. Classification (GTDB taxonomy): domain Bacteria; phylum Chloroflexota; class Anaerolineae; order B4-G1; family B4-G1; genus B4-G1. The sequence goes on from CAYNVC010000087.1 coordinate 6,830, forward strand.
GTGGGGCGGCGCTGGGCCGGCACGAAAGCCGGGTCATCTTTGTCCCTTACGCGCTGCCCGGCGAGACGGCGCGGGTCGAGATCACCCAGGACAAGGGCCGCTTTGCCTTCGCCCGCCTGGTCGAACTGCTAGAACCAGCGCCAGAGCGGATCGCGCCAGCCTGCCCCTATTTTGGCCCCGCCGGCGCGGGCTGCGGCGGCTGCCAGTGGCAACACGTAGAGTATCAGGCCCAACTGCGCTTCAAGGCCGAGATCGTGGCCGACCAACTGACGCGCATCGGCAAGATCGCCGCCCCCCTCGTCCACCCCACCCTCCCCGATAGCTCCGGCTGGGCCTACCGCAACCACGCCCAATTCCACCCTGCGCCCGGCGGGGGGCTGGGCTTCCAGGCCGCCGGACACAACGAGACCATCGCCGTGGAAGAGTGCCCCATCCTCCACCCGCTGCTGGCGGATCTCTACGCCGCGCTCGACCTGGATTTCGCGGGGCTGGCCCGTCTCTCGCTGCGGGCGGGCACGGCCAGCGGCGACCGTATGCTCGTCTTTGAGATGGTGGACGACCTGCCGCCCGCGCTCGAGATTGACCTGCCCGTCTCCTGCGTCCTGCTCCTCTCCGACGGGCGGCACGCCAACCTGATCGGCAGCAACCACATCACCGAGACCGTCGCCGGGCGCAGTTACCGCATCTCGGCCCCCTCCTTTTTCCAGGTCAACACCCCCCAGGCCGGTCAACTGGTGCGGTTGGTGCTAGAGTACCTCGACCTGCAAGGGGGGGAGACGGTGCTGGACGGCTACTGCGGGGTGGGTCTCTTTACCACACACCTGGCCGGGCAGGCCGGGCTGGTCGTCGGCATCGAATCGGCCCCCGCTGCCGTCGCCGACCTGCTGGAGAACACGGCCGGGTTCGAGAACGTCGAGATCATCGAGGGGCCGGTCGAGGCGGTACTGCCAGAGTTGGACGTGCCCCTGGACGCGGCTGTGGTGGATCCGCCCCGCGCCGGGGTGGATCGTTTCGCGCTCGACGCACTGGTGGAGCGGCACCCCGCCCGCCTGGTCTACGTCTCTTGCGACCCGGCCACGCTGGCCCGCGACGCCGGGCGGCTGGCCCGCGCCGGTTATCGGCTGGTCGAGGTGCAGCCGGTGGACATGTTCCCGCAGACCTACCACGTCGAGAGTGTGGCGCTGTTTGTCTGGGAGGGGGCTTGCCAATAAATCGGGGCGGTGAAAACGTAGCGCGATTTGCCAAACTGCGCCCTGGCAAGTTACCAACTTGCCCTACGTTTACTCCCGTTCTTCGGCTTCGATGGCGGTCGCGGCGTAATCCAGCGCAGAAGCGGAAAGCGTCGCCAGGATGGAGAGCAACCTGGCGTCGTCGGTGGTGAAATCCTCCCCAGAGCGTTTGTTGAGCACCTCGATCACGCCCAGCACCTTGCCCCGCGCGGCCAACGGAACCGCCACCAGTGACTTGGTCTCGAAACCCACTTTTTCGTCCATGTCGCGCAGGAACCGCATATCGGTGAGGACGTTGTTGACGACGACCGGTTTGGCGTGCTCGGCCACCCACCCGGCAATGCCCTGGCGGCGGTCGAAGCGAATGCCGGGCAGCGTCTCACGCACAGCGCCGTGCACCAGCACAAACACCAATTCGTCCATCTCCTCGTCAATCAACATCAAGGAGCCATCGGAGGCATCCAACAGTTCCAGGGCATAACGCAATGTGTCGTCCAGCATAGCCAGAATGTCCTGTTCCGGGGTAAAACGTTGGACTGTCTCTTGCAGGTTCTGTAATGCCTGGAGATAACGGCGCAGGGCGTGCATCTCGTCGCGCAACACCTGATTCTCGTCTTTGAGACGGGCGCACTCTTGCTGGAGAAAGCGTATGAGTTGAGCGTCTCCACCTGGCATAATCCTATCCTCCTGTGGGGGCAATGGCCGACCTGTTTACTGGACTTTACACCAACTGGGCGCGATTGTCAAATCCAGGCCGCCTGTTCTGGCGATTCGGCTACGGCGACAGCGGGAGGAGTGGAATCGCGTCGTCCGGGAGGCGCACCCCCGTCACAGTATAGACAGGCAACCGCACTCCGTCCGCCGGGAGGTAGAGGCCCACGAGCATACGCTTCCCCGCCTACAATATAATGCACATTGATGTCTCGCGCAAGTCCACACAGATTGCAAATTTACCCGAGCCGTTTGGCGCTGCAAAGGGTTGACAAGTGACATCAAGTTGTGGTATAGTAACACTTGAACGCTGTCACCGGCAATACAGAAGCGCAGACCTGGCATAGCTCGCCAGGAATTGTGTTCTTTGGTGACTATCTCAACAATCAGGTTAAAAATGGTACTAGAGCAAAAGAACAAGTTAGAAATAAGCAGCGAAGAATATCTGCTTACCAAAGCAGAAGATCAGGGCTTTGTCACATACGCCGACATCCTGACAGCCTTTCCCAAAGCCGAAGA
>CAYNVC010000088.1:0-4430 GCA_964400615.1 uncultured Anaerolineales bacterium
CAAAGCGCTTGGTCAGACTCGCCAGCGCCACGTCCAACGCTTTTGCACGTCCGTCTTTTGCCACTATTCGTTGCTCCTCACCCACGCGGCGGGCAATGTAAACTCGATATCCAGTCAACCGGCCCTCCCGCAGGCTAACGAGGCGGGAGAGCGAAAAGTTACCACCAAACGGTACAAAGTGTACACCAAATGCAGCAAAAAGGCAAATTGACTTGACCTCTGGCCCGCAATGTGTTAAAGTGAGTGTGATGAGCCTGCAAGCGAAAAGAGCAACGCCGGGCGACTGGCTGGACATCGAGAGGTTGATTCAACGGGCTTACCGCAGGCTGCCCCGGTTGTGGTGGTGGGAAGAGCACCTGTCCGACGATCTGTTCGTCGTGCTGGAGCGGCGCGGGGAAATAGTCGGGGCGCTCCTGGCCTGGCCCGACGAATCGCCCGTGGCCTGGGTGCGCCTGGCCGGGCTGGACGACAGTCTGGAAATCGGGCAATGGCTAGACCTGACGCTGCCGCTCATTATCGAGGAACTGCGCCGCCGGGGAACGCGGTCACTGGCCTGGATGGATTATGGAGACTGGGCCGGGCCACATCTCGAGAGGCGCGGCTTTGCGCGGCTGGTGGAGGTGACAACGCTCGCCAAGTTCGACCGGGCGCTGCCCGCCCTGCGCGACCTCTCCACCCACTACCTGCGCCCGGCAGCGGACGGCGACATTCCGGCAACTGTGGCAGTGGACAGGATAGCATTCACGCCTCACTGGTGGCACAGCGAGGAAAGTATGCGCCGCAGGGCAGCGACCGCTTTCCACTTTATGGTGGCGGAAGTGGCGGGCACGGTGGTGGGGTACGCCGAGGGGGAGCTGCACCCGCCGGACGCGCACCTCAACCGCATCGCCCTCCACCCGGATTACCAGGGGCGCGGCATCGGGGCCGCACTGCTGCACGACGCGCTGCACGCTTTTTGGCGCGGCGGGGCCGAACAGGTTACGCTCAACACTCAGGTCAACAACCACCCCGCCCGACGGCTGTACCGCCGCTTTGGGTTCGAGGAAATGGGCAGCACCGTGACAGCGTGGGAGTTACAGTTATAGAGGAGAGACCTATGTCTGAAGAACGACGCAAGCCGGAGGATTGGCGCTTTACCAACGCGCTGATGCGCCAGGCGATCCTGGCGATTGGAGAAGTGATGGGCGAGCGCGGCCTCAAAATAGTGCTGCGCCAGGCCGGGTTGGAGCGTTACGTGGACAATTTGCCGCCCAACGACCTGGCGCAGGACGTCGCCACGACCGAGTACGCCGCGCTCAACCAGGCGGTGGAAGAGTTCTATGGCCGCGCCGGCAAGGGTATGTTGCAGCGCATTGGCCGGGTCACGTTCCGCTATGGCGTGGAGGAGCAGACGGCGTTGATGGGCGTGGCCGGCACCGCGCTCAAGGTAATGCCCCAAAAGACGCGCATCAAGTTCATCCTCTCCCAGTTGGCTAAATCGCTGATGGACGTGAACTCGGAGACGCGGATCGAGGTGCAGGAGACGGAGGAGGGGTTCGTCCTGGCCGATTTCACCTGCGGCGTGTGTTGCGGGCGCAAAGCCGAAAAACCCATCTGCCACCTCTACATCGGCTCCATCAGCGAGGCGGTCAAATGGGCCACCGGGCAGGATTACCAGGTACGCGAGATCGAGTGCCGGGCAATGGGGGCGGAAGCGTGCCGCTTTTTGGTGGGAGGGAAGAGGTGAAACGAGTCTCATTCCGAAAAGGAGAGCGCCAAGAAAAATGAACGAGATTGAAACCCGATTGCAGTATCTGAAAAAAATTCTCGAGCTGAGCCGCGAGTTGACCTCGACCGTCTCCCTGGAGCCATTGTTGCACAAGATCGTCCAGGCGGCGGCTGAACTTACCAACAGCGAGATGGCAGCCATAATGTTGCTGAATGAACGAGGCGACGAGCTGCACTTTGTGACTGCCAGCAATCTGGTAGACAAACTCGTCAACATTCCCGTGCCGATCGAGAATTCCATCGCCGGCGCCTCCCTCGCCTCCGGTGCACCTCTGATCATCCACGACGCCGGCAACGACCCGCGACACTATAAAGTGGTGGATCAGATACTCGGTTTCGAGACGCGCTCGCTGCTGGCGGCTCCGCTACAGTTCCACGAACGGCAGATCGGTGTGCTGGAAGCGGAGAACAAACGGGCCGGAGAAGAGTTCACGGCTGAGGACGTAGAGACGTTGACCGTGCTGGCTGCTCAAGCCGCAGTGGCTATCGAGAACGCCCGCCTGGTCGAGGACTTGAGAGAGGCCCACGCGCTGACCGAAGCATTGCGCCAGGCCGGCGCGGCATTGAGCAGCACGTTGGATTACGACGAAGTGCTCGATCGCATCCTGGAACAGCTAAACCGGGTAGTGCCCGAAGCGGCATCCAATATTATGCTCATTGAACAAAGCGGCGCAGCGCGCATATTCCGCACGCATGGCAATGAACGGTTTGGGGCCACAGAAACGGCCATCTCCTCCAGCTATAGAATCGCCGACGTGGTCAGTTTGCGAGAAATGCAGCAGGCCGGCAAACCCCTGGTCATCCCCAACGTGGAGAGTTACGACGGGTGGGTCCCTATGCCGGAGCAGGAATGGGCCAAATCCTATGCCGGCGCTCCCATCCGCATCCGCGACCGGCTCATTGGTTTCTTGAACGTCTGTAGCGCCACTCCTGGCTTTTTCAGCCAGGCTGACGCAGATCGGTTACAGGCATTCGCCGACCACGCCGCTATCGCTATCGAGAATGCCCGTTTGTATTACCAGGCCCAACAGGAACTGGACGAGCGTGAGCGGGCGGAGAAAGAACTGCGCCAACACCGCGACCGCCTCGAAGAAATAGTAACAGAACGAACGACTGAACTGCGAGAGACCAACGAACAGCTCGAGCTGGAAATCAGGGAGCGCAAGCAAGTGGAGGAGGCGCTACGTCAATACACCCTCGAACTGGAGACGCGCAACAAGGATTTGGACGCCTTTGCCCACACAGTGGCGCACGATCTCAAGGCTCCTCTGGGGATCATAATCGGCTTTGCACAGGTGTTAGAGGACGGTTACGCTACGCTTTCGGGTGAAGAGGCACGCGATTATCTCCACATGATCGTGGATGGTGGGCAGAAGATGAACAGTATCATTGACGAGATGCTGTTGTTGGCCTCGGTGCGCAAAATGGCGAGCGTGGAGGTTCACCCCTTGAATATGGAGGGCATTCTGAACCAGGTTTACCGCCGGCTCTCTCACGTGATCGAGGAGTATCGAGCCGAGATCGTGTTGCCCGAGACCTGGCCGGGGGCGCTGGGCTATGGGCCGTGGGTCGAAGAGGTATGGGTCAACTATCTCAGCAACGCGCTCAAGTACGGCGGACGGCCACCGCGCGTGGAATTGGGCGCAAATCGGGAGCAAATCGAGGGCCAGCATGGCGTCGCTATGGTGCGCTTTTGGGTGCGCGACAACGGCGCGGCGCTCGCGCCAGAGGAACAAGCCCAATTGTTTACGCCGTTCACCCGGCTCAGCCCCAAGAATGGGTCGGCCTACGTCGAGGGGCATGGGGTAGGGTTATCCATCGTGCAGCAGATTGTGGAAAAGCTGGGCGGGCAGGTTGGAGTCGAGAGCCAGGAGGGACAGGGGAATACTTTTATCTTTACCCTGCCTTCATCGCCATAAGACAGGCGCGAACCGCCGTGCAGCACCAGATAAAGGAGCAAAAGCAACCCGGTATGCTATCTGTAAACGCAAATCACAAACGTTACCCACTGGCAGAAGAGATCGCCAACAGCATCACGCACGGCATCGGGGCGGCGCTGAGCGTCGCCGGGCTGGTGGTACTGATCGTACTGGCCGGCGATACCTGGCGTATCGTCAGCTTTAGCATCTATGGCGGCAGCATGATCGCCGTCTACCTGGCCTCGACTATGTACCACAGTTTTCAGCGCCCCCGCGTCAAGGCGGTGTTGCGAATCCTCGATCACGCATCAATCTATCTGCTGATCGCCGGGACCTATACCCCGTTTCTCCTGATCAGTATGCGCGGTGTCTGGGGCTGGGCCTTGTTGATAACCGTGTGGGGTCTGGCTCTCTTGGGCGTCGTCTCCAAAACCGTGTTCGCTCGACATTTCCGCAATCCGTCCACCTGGCTCTACATCCTGATGGGCTGGCTCAGCCTGGTGGGCTTGAAACAGGCGTTGGCCGCGATCCCCGGCGGCGGCCTGGCGCTGATCGCCGCCGGCGGGGTGATCTATACCGTGGGGGTTATCTTTTACGCCTGGCGGAAGCTGCCTTACAACCACGCCATTTGGCACCTGTTTGTCCTGGGAGGCAGCGTTTGCCACTATCTGGCGGTGCTGCTGTACCTGGCACCCCAGGCCGCCTGACGGCTCAGCGCCGGAATAGGATTCCGGCGCTACGGGG
>CAYNVC010000088.1:4530-7805 GCA_964400615.1 uncultured Anaerolineales bacterium
GGATTCCGGTTATTTTCGTAGCCCGCGAATCCCATTCGCGGGCGGCGGCGGCTGACCAATTAGTTCTGCCGATCTGTGTTTTCGACTCCCAACGCCTGGGCCAACTGTGTGTACACAGCGTCCGGCAGAGGATCGAGTTTGCCCGGCCCCTGCAACCAGGGCTTGACCTTTTTGGGCTGAAGAACCGGCAGCGGCGCGTCGTTGGCCTCCAGCTCTATCTTGGGATTGACAAAGATGATCACGCCCCGTACCGGCACCTCGACCCCCGGCAGCCGTTTTTCCAACCACCGCTCCAGCTTGCGCACCTGCCGTCCGGCCTCGAAATCAGGCGCTCCGACCGCCTCCTGACCCGCAAACTGGCGGAAAAATTTCCCCTTTTGGCGATGTTTCCACTTGCCATCTTTGTACGTCACCTGCCCACTCTGCGCTTTGACCACAAAGACAGTGCAGCCGCCCGGTTCCAGGAGAACGTGGGGGGCGGGGAGAAGGTACTGCAAAAGCGCGTAACGCTTGCCCAGGTACTTGAGCGCCTCTGCCAACACCTCGTGATGGGCCAGCGGCCCGGCGTAACGGTCGGCGAAAAAGCCACCCACCACCGAGAGGAGCATGCCCACCGTCACGCTCGCCAGCATAGGGGTGAGCCATTCAGGTTTTGTGAACGAGAGTACCAGACCTGCCAACAGCGCCACCAGCCCCACGAGGGAACCGTATTGACCTATGGCGCTGAACACACGGACGTGTCGTTCGTTACGGATGATGCGCATTTTTACTCCTCGTAGCGGCCCAACACCAGGCAAGCATTCTGCCCACCCAGGCCAAAGGAATTGGAGAGGGCAACCCGCACGTCGGTCTGGCGCGGCCCCTCCGGCACGTAATCCAGATCGCAAGCCGGATCGGGGTTCTCCAGGTTGAGCGTCTGGTGAATCACCCCATTCTCAATCGTCAACACGCACACGGCGGCCTCGATCGCGCCGGCTCCTCCCATCGCGTGGCCGATCATTGACTTGGTCGAGCTGATGGGAACCCGGTAAGCGTACTCGCCGAACGTCCGCTTGATCGCCGTCGTCTCGATGGGATCGTTGATCTGCGTGCTGCTGCCGTGGGCGTTGATGTAATCCACGTCGGGCGGCGTCATTCCGGCGTTCGCCAGCGCCCACTCCATAGCCCGGCTGGCTCCGCGTCCCTCCGGGTCCGGCTGCGCCACGTGGAAAGCGTCGGACGAGGAAGCATAGCCCAGCACCTCGGCGCGGATGTGCGCCCCACGCGCCTGAGCGTGCTCTAGCGATTCGAGGACGAATATCCCCCCGCCCTCGCTGTAGACGAACCCGTCCCGGTCGGCGTCAAAGGGACGGCTGGCCCGCTCCGGCTCGTCGTTGCGGGTGGAGAGCGCCCGCATGGCGTAAAAGCCGCCGATGGGGGCAAAGTGGATCAGCGCCTCCACCCCGCCGCAGATCATCGCGTCGGCTGCGCCCCGGCGGATGAACTCGGCCGCCTCCCCTATGGCCTGCGTGCCCGTGGCGCAGGCGGCGACGACTGTGCTGATCGGCCCTTTGGCCCCGGCCCAATAGCTGACGTGGTAGGATGGCATGTTCACCAGGGTCGAGGTGATGATGAACGGGCTGATCCGGCCAATCCCCCGCGAGCGGAAGGTATCCACCCCTTCGATTGCCCGCTCCAGCCCGCCGACGCCGGTGCCGACCAGCACGCCGACCCGCTCCTCGTCGGCCAGCGGCAGAGCCAGGCCCGCGTCCGCTAGTGCCGCCTGGGCCGCAGCGATGGCGACCTGTGAACAGCGGGCCATACGGCGGGCTTCCTTAAAGTCAATATAGTTCCGGGGATCGAACCCCTTGAGTTCCCCGGCAATGCGCACCGGAAGGTCGGCGGCATCGAATTGAGTGATGGGGCCGACGCCCGAACGCCCATCCAACAATCCCTGCCACGTCTCCGCCAGACTCAAGCCCAGGGGAGTCAGCGTCCCTATCCCGGTTACGACGATACGTTTACGTTTGCTCATTGTAACTCCTTTGTCAACCCGTTGCGAATAGCTTGCACGACTTTGCCCTGCACCGCTTTACGAGCCTGCCCGATGGCGCTTCTGATGGCACGGCCATTTGATCGCCCGTGAGCGACGATCACGACGCCGTTGACCCCCAGCAGCGGCCCGCCGCCCACCTCGAACGGGTCGACTGTGTGCGCCACCCGGCCAAAGGCCGGTTTCGCCAGCAGCCCCCCCACGGCGGTCAGTGGGCCGGACTTGATCTCGGTGCGGATGAAATTGGTCAGCATCTTGGCCGTGGCCTCGATTGTCTTGAGAAACACGTTGCCGGTGAACCCATCGCTGACGACGACGTCAGCCTGGCAGGTGAGCGCCTCTTTGGGTTCGACGTTGCCGATGAAATTCAGGCCCGAACCGCGCAGCAATTTATAGCTCTCTTTGACCAATGTGCTCCCCTTGCCCGGCTCCTCCCCGTTGGAAAGGAGCGCCACGCGCGGTGTGGCGCGGTCGAGCACCGCCCCGGCGTAGACGCTGCCCATCAGCGCGAATTGGAGCAGGTACTCGGGCCGGCAGTCGGCGTTGGCGCCAATGTCCAGGGCGACGACACGCCCGGCGGGCAGCGGCAAGATGGCGGCCAGCACGGGGCGTTTCACCCCTCGAATGCGGCGCAGGGTGTACACGGTGGCAACCGCCAGCACGCCGCCGGTGTTGCCGGCGCTCACGAAAGCCTCGGCCTTTCCCTCGCGCACCAGGTTCATCCCGACGTGCATGGAAGAATCCTGTTTCTCCCGCGCCGCCCAGGCCGGTTCGTCCTCCATCTCTATGACCTGGGAGGCGGGGACGACGCTCAATTTGAGGCCGGATGTGTCGTGGCGGGCCAATTCCTGGCGAATGGCATCCTCCCGCCCAACGAGGACGATCTCGTCGCCCCATTCCCGTGCCGCCAGCACCGCCCCGGCAACGTCGGGGACGGGGTGGCTATCTGATCCCATTGCATCCAGAACAATTTTCATTGGTTGGTTCCTTTCACGTATTGCGTATTACGTGGTGCGTGTTGCGTGTTGCGTATTGCGTAACCGGGATATTATACCCTCTAGTGCGGCAATGAACAAACCGGGACAGCGGGGCACATTTCATCCAAGCTCTGGTTCCAGGATTTAAAACTTTGCGGGAACTGTGGTAAAATAGTTTGGGCGGTCGCACCGGCCTGGAAGAGCCGGTGCTGGTGGCCTGGAAAAACCAGTGCTGGCCTGGCAGGGCCGGTGCTGGATACGCCGTG
>CAYNVC010000088.1:7905-9271 GCA_964400615.1 uncultured Anaerolineales bacterium
GGTGGCCTGGAAAAACCAGTGCTGGCCTGGCAGGGCCGGTGCTGGATACGCCGTGGGGCCAAGCCCCCAGCGCCGCCCGACCCAGCGCCGCCTGTTCACGGCGGCGTCGCACCGGCCTGGAAGAGCCGGTGCTGGTGGCCTGGAAAAACCAGTGCTGGCCTGGCAGGGCCGGTGCTGGATACGCCGTGTTCGAGCCTCCGCGTCAGGTATTTGAGCAAGCATGATACCCCGGAGACGTTTTTTTGTCCACTTTCCCCAAGAGCTTTTTTCATATGGCATCCAAATCGCCCCCTCCAAAAACAGCGATATGGTTGAATTTGCTGGTTGCGGCGCTCCTGGGCGCGCTCTTTGCGCAGGCCGTCGGCAGCGCGGCCCGCACCTCGCTCACCATTGACGAGGGGCTGCACATCACCAGCGGCTATGCCATCCTGCGCACGGGCGACTTTCGCCTGGTGGAGGAGCATCCCCCGCTGGTCAAGATGTGGGAGGCGCTGCCGCTACTGGCCGTGCCCGACCTGCCCGACCCCGCCACGCTCCCCGGCTGGGAGTCCCAAGTCGCCGTGACCGACAGTGTGCGGCTGGTGCGGGCTGCGCAGGCGCTCATCTATCATTACCAACCCATAGACCGGCTGGTGTTCCCCGCCCGGACGCAGTCGGCGCTCCTGGCCGTGCTCCTGGGGGCGGTCGTCTTTCGCTGGGCGCGAGACCTGTGGGGCTGGAAGAGCGGCCTCCTGGCCCTGTTCCTGTTGGCTTTTGACCCCAACATCCTGGCTCACGCCTCCGTCTCCGGCACCGACCTGGGCGCGGCCTGTTTCATCACAATATCACTGTTCACGTTGGCCCGTTTCCTGCGCCGGCCCACGTCCCTGCGCCTGGCGCTGGCCGGTGTGACGCTCGGCCTGGCCCAGGGGACCAAACTTTCGGCGCTGCTGCTGCTGCCGGTGGTGGGGCTGCTGGTGCTCTTGGGCCTGCGGCGGCGGCGATTGCTCACACTGGCGTTGATTTTTCTCGTCGCCGGGCTGACGCTGTGGGCCATCTACGGGTTCGAGATCGGCCCCGTCCCCGGCTTGCCGTTCCCGGTTCCGGCGGCCAGCCACGCCATCCCCTGGCTGCGGTTACGCCATCACGTGGCGGGCGGACACGCGGCTTTCCTGCTGGGCGAAAATCGCGCCCACGGCTGGTGGTACTATTTTCCAGTCGCCTTTGCGCTCAAAACCCCCCTGCCGACTCTGGTGCTGCTCCTCGCCGCCGCCGTCGCTTTCTTGAGAGGTGGTCGCCGCTCCCTGCGCGACGAAAGTTGTGTGTTCCTCCTGCCCCTGCTCTACGGCGCGAGCAGCCTGCTCAGCCCGCTCAACATCGGCTACCG
>CAYNVC010000089.1:0-5202 GCA_964400615.1 uncultured Anaerolineales bacterium
CAGTGCAAATTGGCTAATTCACGACTTTGAAAAATATCGAACCGAAGAATCGGTCGTGCAAGTCTACTTGGACTTGGCTTTAGTGCCTGTCAAAATACTCACTCGCCAAACCTCAGACCGAATACAGGCCACCGTTGATTACGAGCAGTACGTGACGGCCAAGTCAATTCACACGACAATTGTTGAGGCTGAAAACTACGCTCCGCTTTACATCGTCTCCATTCTTAACAGCAGATTGTGTTCTTATATCTACCAAATACTAACCGGCGAAGTTGGTCGCCCATTTGCTCAGGTCAAGTTATATGATCTCCGCAAATTGCCCATCCGCCGCATCGAATTCACCACCCCGGCCGGCGAGCGCGAGCGACTGGCCGCCGAGGCAAAGGCCAAAGCCGAGGAATCGGTGCGGGCGCTGGTGGCCTCCGGCGTCGTCGGCTCGGACGCGCCAATGGACCAGGCAATGTTAGCGCAGGCCGCCTCACCCGCGCTCTCGTTCGTCGAGGCGCGGCTGGCCGCTGAGCCGGAGCAGGCCGACGTAGTCCACGACCTGCTGGCCCACCTGGCCGGGCGTATGATCGAGATGAACAAGCAAAAGCAAGCGCGCGTCGCGGACTTTTGGCTCGATCTGGAGGGCGTCACCGACGACGATATTTTCGAGACACTGCGCCACAAGGGGAAGCAGGAGCGCACACTGTGGCGCAGGTCGGGGGCCTGCCGCCCGTTCGTCAGCGCGGAAAGCCGCTCCACCCGCCACCTGGACGAGAGCCTGGCCTGGAACGAAGAAGCGTTCAAAGCCTTGGTCAAAATGCTGGCGGGCAAGGTGTCCAACTTGAGCGACGTGGTAGGCGTCTATCGGAAGCATCATCCCGCCTACCGCGAACTGGTCGCCCGCATCGCGGCCAGCGATTGGCTGATTGACCACATTGTCTACGAGTTGTACGGCCTGACGGAGGAAGAGATAGCGATTGTGGAGGGAACTGACTGAAAGCGAGGAAAACTAATGAGCTACGACCAGGTAAAACGCATTGAATACAACGGCCCGGTCTGGACCTCGGAGCGAGAGCCACATCCCGCACTCGCCGACCTTTTGATTGCCAGGGACCGGCTGATTGTGCTGCGCAGCGGCGAGCCGCCTTTCCTGGCAGTCCTGGGCGTGCCCCATCAAGCGGCGGCAGGTGAAGAGCATATATGCGAGAAACGCCAGGGCAAAGGCCAGCGCGACTCTGACGAAAATGCGGCGCTGTATGCGCTGGTGGCCTTTACCGAACTGAAAGAGCGTGGCCTCCCCTGCAAATTAGTGATCATGGCCCACGCCACAACGCACGACCCTAACAAGGAAAGCGAAACCCCTTATTGCAAAGAAATCTTGGCCGCCGAGTGCAGCCTGCTCTTTGAGTGTCACGGTGCAGCCTCAAGTAGACGCCTGGCGCTGGAACTGAGCGCCGGAAGCAATGGTCTGGCCGAAACACGGCGCTTTGGGCAAGCCCTGGCGTCAGCCCTGGGGAACCGTTTCACGTTGGGGGTACAAGAAAAGGCCGGTGAGAAAGAAGCGTGGATTTTTCAAACAGATGGCACTGAGAAGAAAGGTGAGCTAGAGTTGGCAGCAATAGGCACCGAGTCATTAAAAGCGGCTTACGATAAGAACATCCCAGCATTGCACCTGGAAGCCAAACCCGCCTTCCGCAAGCCCGCGGACGGAAGCAACACCGTAACCCCTGACGGCCAGGTGTTGGGACGAGCAATCGCTCAAGCGATCATCCAGTGCCACGATGCACAAAAGTAAAAGGAGCAGACCATGACCAAAATCACATTTATCGGCGCGGGGAGTCTGGAATTCACGCGCTCTCTGGCGCGAGATATTCTCACCTTTCCCCTGCTCAAGGACGCCACGCTCTCGCTGATGGACATAGACGCCGAGCGGCTCGAGTTCGCCCGCAAATCGGTGCAACGCATCGTGGACATGGGCAACTACCCGGCCACGGTCGAGGCGACGCTGGACCGCGCCGAGGCGCTCGAGGGGGCCGACGCCGTGCTCTGCACCATCCTGGCCGGCGGCACCGAGGTATGGCGGCACGACATCGAAATCCCCAAAAAGTATGGCGTGGATACCAACATCGGCGACACGCGCGGCCCCTCCGGCATATTCCGCGCCCTGCGCACCATCCCCGTCATGATCGAGATCATCCGCGACGTGGAGCGGTATTGCCCCGGCGCTATTTTCTTGAACTATACCAACCCTATGGCAATGCTGTGCCGCGCCTTGCAGCGCGAGTCCTTTGTCAGCGTCACGGGGCTGTGCCACAGCGTCCAGGGCACGGCCATGATGCTGGCCCGCTGGATCGGCGCACCCTACGACGAGATCACCTACACCTGCGCCGGAATCAATCACCAGGCATGGTACCTCGATTACCGGTGGAACGGCCAGGACGCCTACCCGCTGATCCGCGCGGCGGTGAAAAAACCGGGCATTTATAACGAAGAGATCGTCCGCAACGAAATGTTCCTCCACCTGGATTACTATTCGACCGAATCGAGCGGCCACAACTCGGAGTACAATTGGTGGTTCCGCAAGCGTCCCGACCTGATCGAAAAATACTGCACTCACGGCACTGGCTGGAACCCCGGCGAGTACGCCTACATCCTCAAAGAGTACCAGGCCCGCGAACACACCTGGAAAGAGGACGCCAAACAGTGGTTCGCCCAGGACGCGCCCATTGACCTGGAACGGGGCCAGGAGTATGCGGCCTACATCATCAACGCCTGGCGGGGAGGGGAACCGTTCTCCTTCAACGGCAACGTGCCCAACACCGACCTGATCACCAACCTGCCGCAGAACGCCTGCGTCGAAGTGCCCGTTTTCGTGGACAAGGGCGGCATCCACTCGGTTCACGTCGGGCCGCTCCCGCCGCAGTGCGTCACCCTGACCCACGTCAACGTGATGGTCGAGGAGATGGCGGTCGAGGCGGCGCTGACCGGCGACCCGCGCCTGGTCTTTCAGGCCATCGCCCACGACCCGCTGACCGCCGCCGTCCTCTCGCTGGCCGAAATCGAGGAGATGGTGAACGAAATGTTGCGCCGGAACCGGGACTATTTGCCCCAGTTCAAACACCTGGAGGTCTAACGCCCATGCCAGCACTCACCACCGGCAAAATCCGCCGTTTGCAACAATGCGCTGCGCCGGGGGGCCAACTGGTCATCCTGGCGATAGACCACCGCAACAACCTGCGCCGTTCGCTGAACCCGGCCGACCCCGCCGCAGTCGGCGACGAGACGCTGATCGAGTTCAAGCGACAGGTCGTCGCGGCGCTGGGGCCGGTCGCCTCCGCCGTCCTGATAGACGCCGAGTTTGGCGCGGCCCCCGTCGTCGAGAGCGGCGCACTGCCCGGCGACACCGGTCTGATCCCGGCACTGCTGTCCTCCAAGATGGCCGACCCCAACGGGTTCGTCGTCGAGCGCATTGCCCAGGTCATCCAGAAATACGTAGACGCTTTCAATTTGAAGGCAGCGGTAAATCTAAACTTTGGGCCTCGTATGTCTCCCGCCCCATACTCTGGTCAATCCACCGATTCCCACCCCCGCCGTTGAACCAGACTGTCCCAATTGTGAATCGTCCTGGGTTGTGGTACAATAGCGCCCGCTTCCCTGATGGAGGATACAAAATATGGAACCTGACGATTATATTCGCATTCTACGCAAACGCTGGTGGATCATTGTTGCCGCAGTCGTGTTGACCGCCGGCAGCGCTTTTGCCTTTAGCAAACTCCAGAACCCGGAATACACTTCTACGGCCGAAATAGTCATCGAGCCGGCCCGTCCTGACTGGGGGCTGGCCCAGTCGGCCAAGATGCTCCTGCGCACTTATATGACGGTGATAGACTCGAATTATAAAGCGCAGGAGGTGATCAATACTCTACAGTTGGACGTGGAGGCGGAACCCCTCCGCAGCCAGGTTCACTTTGCCGCCGAAGACGACCGTATGGTGATCAAGATCGAGGTCGAGAACTCTGACGGCGACGTGGCTAACGACATCGCCAGAACCTGGGCCATGCTCCTGATCAACTGGCGCGACGAGCAGAATGCCAAACAGAATAAAGAAGACCGTGTCTACGCCTCCCTGCGCGACGAACCGGACTATGTCCAATCGTGGCCCAAGACCAAAGTCGTCACCGCCGCCGGGGGCGTATTTGGACTGGTGATCGCTGGACTGATCATCTTTTTCCTGGAATGGCTCGAGGCGGGCATCGTCCGCACCCCGCAGGATTTGGAGCGCCAACTCGATCTCGTCGTGGTAGGCGCTATTCCTTTCAGTGATTAACCGAGGAGCGCATATTATGGTCGAACAACCGAATTTAATCACCCTGACCGATCCCCGCAGCCCGGCAGCCGAAGCGTACCGCACCCTGCGCACCAACCTTACTTTTGCCGCGCTCGATAGACCCCTGGAGACGCTGCTCGTCACTTCGGCCGCGCCGGGCGATGGAAAATCGTCCGTTCTCGCCAATCTGGCGGTGACGATGGCCCAGGGAGAGCGGCGCGTCATTCTGGTGGACGCCGATCTGCGCCGCCCCCACCTGCACGAGATATTTGGCCTGCCAAACGACCGTGGGCTGACCACGATGATCGTCGAAGGGGCCGCGCTGGACGATCCGCCGCTGATCAAATCGGACGTGGATAATCTGTGGCTGGTGCCCAGCGGCCCGTTGCCTCCCAACCCGGCCGATATTCTCGGCTCGCGCCGGATGGAAAAAGTAATCGCCAGCCTCAAATCCCGCGCCGACGTGATCCTGTTCGACGCTCCTCCTATCGTCGCCGTGACCGATGGGGCTGTGCTCGGCGCCAAGGTTGACGGTGTGCTGCTGGTCGTCCGCGCCGGGCGCACGCGGCGCGATCACGTTCAACAGGCACGCGAGTTGTTGGAACGGGGACACGTTCGCATCGTGGGCGCGGTGTTGAGCAACGCCCCCCGCGACGTGTCGCTGGGAGGGTACTAGGTCTGGGAGGAGGAATCAGATGACAGAGAACGAACGCCGCGAGTTAGTAACCGCAGTCCGCGAGGTGCTGGGGACGTTCAAGGATGAACTGAAAGAGGAACTAACAGCCGAGCTACAGACTCTGGTTCTAGAACCTATGGAAAACCGCCTGAGCGGGCGGATGGACAACCTCGAGGCTGGGCTGAGCAGGCGGATGGACAACCTCGAAGCC
>CAYNVC010000089.1:5302-9169 GCA_964400615.1 uncultured Anaerolineales bacterium
CCGCCTGAACGGGCGGATGGACAACCTCGATACTGAGATCAACAGTCTCACCAACGACGTCGTTATCCCGTTTATCCAATCCGTACACGACCAGCACGAGGATATGGTCAAACAACTGGATCGGCTGGAAAGGCAAGTGGATCGCAATCGCACGCGAATCGAACAACTGCACTTGAGGGCAGATCGTCAGGAGCGAATTTTGTTCTCCATCACGGACGATATAGCCTGGATACGTAAACGGCTGTCCGGTCTGGAACACGTCTTGGGCGGTGAGATCGCGTATGATATTGCCCAGGCTGGGCTTGTGGTAGCCGAGGAACGGAGCGTCTACGAAATGCTCCACGAGTTGGAAGAGCGCGTGGCGCGTCTGGAGGAAAGAACGGAATGAAAGGACTGATTCTCAGCGGAGGCAAAGGGACTCGTCTCTATCCATTGACTTTTACCAGTGCCAAACAACTCATCCCCGTCGCCAACAAGCCGGTGTTGTTCCGCGTCATCGAGTCCATCCAGGC
The DNA here is from genome assembly GCA_964400615.1 of uncultured Anaerolineales bacterium. Classification (GTDB taxonomy): domain Bacteria; phylum Chloroflexota; class Anaerolineae; order B4-G1; family B4-G1; genus B4-G1. The sequence goes on from CAYNVC010000089.1 coordinate 5,815, forward strand.
CGCCGGCATCAACGACATCGGGATCGTCGTCGGCGACACTGCCGCAGAAATCCAGGCCGCCGTCGGGCAGGGGGACCGCTGGGGGGTCAACATCACCTACATCCCCCAACCCCAACCGCTGGGGCTGGCCCACGCTGTCAAGGTGAGCCGTGACTTTTTGGGTGAGGAGCGTTTCGTAATGTTCCTGGGGGATAACGTCATCCAGGGCGGCATCTCGGAACTCATCGGCCAGTTCGCCGAGAGCGATTGGAACAGCCAGATCGTCCTCACCAGGGTCTCGCAGCCGGAGCAATACGGCGTGGCCGAGCTGGACGCCGATGGGCGCATCGTGAGGCTGATCGAAAAGCCCAAGCAGCCCCCTTCCGATTTGGCGCTGGTCGGCATCTACATGTTCGACCATCACATTCACCAGGCGACGGAGAGTATCGCACCTTCCTGGCGTGGGGAGTTAGAGATCACCGACGCGATCCAGTGGCTGGTTGACCACGGCCATCGGGTCTATCCTTATATCCACCGGGGGTGGTGGATCGATACCGGCGCTCCCGCCGCCATGTTGGAGGCCAACGGATTGGTGTTGGAGGAGTTGACTCCCAAGATCGAGGGGTACGTTGACCGCGACTCGGAGGTGGATGGGCGCGTCACCGTTCAGAAAGGGGCCGAGATCGTCAACAGCGTCGTTCGCGGCCCGACTATCATCGGTGAGCGCACCCGCATCGTCAACTCTTACGTTGGGCCTTTTACCTCAATCTATCACGATGTCGTGATCGAGGACAGCGAGATCGAGCGCTCGATTGTGCTGGAACACGGCCTGATCCGTGACATCCCGGCCCGCATCCAGGATAGCCTCATCGGCCGGCAGGTCAGCCTGACCCGTTCGCCGATCAGGCCCAAGGCGTACAAGCTGACGCTGGGGGATCACAGTCAGGTGGGGGTGTTGTAGTCGAATCAGATGAGAAACCGGGTTTTTTCCGAAAAAACCCGGTTTCTTTTGATTTAGCGCAGCATCACCCGCGCCGGTGCGCCGGCGTTATCGTCCCAACGCAATAGTTCGGGCAGGCCCTCGTATCCCCACGCCAGGCGGAAAAAGGTCAACTCCTCCCGCCCTTCGATTGGCCCTTCCTGCTGGTAGACAGGAACCCACGCCCCCGTGTTGACGTACCAGGTGTGCTTCCCCAGGCGCTCCAGGGCGGCCTCGTGACAGTGGCCCAGGACGATGTAGCGAATGGGGTGGGCGGGGTTCAAGATGTGCTCCAGTTCGTGCGCCACCTCCGACAGGTAATCGCTCTCGAAAATGTGGGTGAGGCTCCGCTCCAACCCGCGTCGCAAAAAGTAGGAGAGCACTGCCGCGCCCAGGTACACGATCGTCATCCCCTGCGTTCCCCCGGTGAAAGCCAACACCATCAACACACAAAAGGTGGCGACGATTATGAGCATCAACGCCGAGAGCAACCCCCGTACCACCGCGCCGACCCATTCCATCCACACCGTGCCGACCCGCTGCTGTGCCAGGGCCGCGATGTTCTCTGTCACGTCCGGCGGCAGGAGCGGGTGATCGGTCGCCGGGGGCTGTGTTGGCTCGCGCCTGCGGCGGAACGTAGAGGCCAGAGTCTTGAAAGAAACGTTCCACAGCGCCCGCAAAAAGGTCCATCCCTGCGTCGTAACGAGTTCGATTGTCCCAAACGGATCGGTCTTGAACGCCCATCCCAGGTAGCGCGAGGCTGGCTTGATGTTGTCGGCAAAAGGGTGCACCTCTTCTAATTTATTGAACAGGTAGCGCACAAAGAGGCTGCCCCACGGCAATTCCAGGCGTTCCGGGTCGTTGGGGAGCAGCGGGGCGAGATAGTCACGGAAATGGTTGGCCGCCTCGTATTGTCCTCCGTGCTCGACATAGACGCGCCCCGGCTCATAGTAGAACCAGGGGTAGAAATGCACCCGCGCCAAATCCTCCGTCGTGAGCTGCGGGCCATAGCCCAGCGCCTGGCGCTCCCGCATGTACGCCCGCTTGATTTCCTCGATGCATCGCTCCTGCACCTGGGGCCAGTAGAGGTTGACGTCGTGGTTGCCCTTGACGATGGCAAGATGATTGCCGTGCGCCAGGAACCAACCCAGTGCGGCAAAAAAGCGGGGGTGACCCTGCGCGATCCGCCGCAGTTTCCACTCCGATTCTCCCGCCGTCGTCCCCAACCCATATTTGCGTTCGTTGCGGCTCAGCTTTCCGTCCCTCTCCGCCCCTTTGACGGTCAACTGCTCCCGTCCTTGGCGCGGCAGCGAGACCACCTGGAGGAAATCGAACATGTCTCCGTTGACGACCAACGTCCACGGGCGTCCGCCAAAACGGGGCTGCTCCTTGATTTTCTCGTGATAGCGCAGAAAACGGGCCAGGGCGTCGTCGAACAGGAAATCCTCCAGACGGGAAAATTTGCCGTCTTGCGGGTTCAGCCCCTCGCTCAAGTGCAAGTCGCTTACGATCAACAGATTGTGTTCTTCCATCGCTTACCCCCCGGCAGAGTATAGCACGAATTCAGATCCTCGCCAACTGGGTTCGTGTGGAAAAGAATAGGACGCAGACGAACGCCGAAAACGCTGTTTGTCCTCTCGTGCCTGATCTGCGTCATCTGCGTTCGTCTGCGTCCAGCCGGGGGCGTCAAAATTGAACGCCCCGGCACACGAGAGTAGGACGCAGACGAACGCTGCCTTTCCTCTGTCACCCGATCTGCGTCATCTGCGTGTATCCACAGATGTAGTACAAACGCGCCATTCAATCACTTCGTCCGGCGGCACGACGTCTGAGCAAGCCACACCAACCGTTTTACCGTCCAGAGACCATAAAGCGCCAAAGTAACCAGCGGCAAAAAATTGATGTTCTGGCAAGATAGGGCGAACACTATATGTGGCAGCATCTACAAGGCAGAGGCTATCAAAACTACCCAGGGATGGATCGGGGTTGGCATCAATGGTAGCCAGAAGCATGTTGTTGCTTGGGCTCCAACCGATGCTGTATGCAAATCGCCCATCAAACTCAACGTCGTAAAGTTTTCCTGTTAGAGTGTCAACAATCTTCAAACTCGAAAATTGCACCGGATTTCCATAACTTGTCAGCATGGCCAGATAACGTCCATCCGCATCAGAGCCTATCGTATCAGACTCCGGCGGAGGTGCACTTTGCAGGTGGCGACTGATAAACTGCTGTCATCGTGGTTTTGTACTTACATCCGTCAGGTGGCTCGGCGGAGTTGTGCTCTCTCTTTCCTGGTGGTATCATTCGTTTGCCCCAAGAGGGAGGGGGGAAGGGAGAGGGTACCCTTTCTCCCTTTCTTGGGACGGATAGGGTCTCACCAGCGGCGTAAAAGTTTCA
>CAYNVC010000090.1:0-3333 GCA_964400615.1 uncultured Anaerolineales bacterium
GCTGTCGGCCTCGATCAACTCCACGATGCGCCGCGCCCGGTAGCCGGGCGCCCAGTCGTTGGTGATCAGGTAGGGAAAATCTGGCTTCACGACGGCATTGTTGGCGGTGACGACGTATCCCTCCTCCGGGTTAAAGGCGCGGGGCAGGTCATCGAAGGGAATATAGTCCACCCACTCGTACTCGCCACTCCACCCCGGAACCGGCATCGAGCCATCTCCAGAAGCGCGAATGGGGATACGGCCAGGCATCTGGTAGCCGATGTTCCCTTCCACGTCGGCGTAGACAAAGTTCTGGCTGGGCGCGTCCCAATAGGAAAGCGCGTCCCGGAACTCGTCCCAATCACTGGCAGCATCCACGAGTAATATGCTGTGCACCAGCGTGCCAGGCTGAAGCGCGGTCCAGGAGAGGGCCAGCGGTTCCCAGCCAAAAGCCCAATCATCCTCCGTTCCCCCGGCCACGTCGTTGATGATGGGGCCGTGCCGGGTGACGCGGACGTTCACCACCACCGGGTCGTCCTCCCCGGCGACGGTGATCTCCTCGCGGATGATCTGCATATCAACCCACTTGCCCTCGTACTCGTACTGGTTGGGGTTCTCTGGATTGATTTTCTCGATAAACAGGTCTTGTACGTCCGGCCCAACGTTGGTGACGCCCCAGGCGATATGTTCGTTGTGGCCGATGATGACGCCCGGGACGCCGGCGAACGAGACCCCGTCAACGTCGTAAGGACAGTCCGGCCCCACCGGCTCGCAGTGCAGGCCAATCTCGTACCAGATAGAGGGCATTTGGAGGCTCAGGTGAGGGTCGTTCGCCAGCAGCGGCATGCCTGTCTCGGTACGATCCCCGCTGATGACCCAATTGTTGCTGCCAACGCCCATTCCTTTCCCAAAGGCATAGGAGGCAAAAGCGGCCTCCGGCACAGACTGGAGCGCGGACTCGGTCAGTGGGTGCGGGACGATGACCGGGTAGTCGTCCGGGTAGGGGCGCACCAACTCGGCGACGGCGGGAGCGCCCAGACGGGCGGCGATGTGGGCACGTACCAACTCGGCGCCCATGTTGCCCCCCAGGTCCCAGGCCATCACTTTGGCCCAGGAAATGGTGTCGAGCGGGGTCCACGGCTCTGGATCGAACTTGGAGCCGGTGAGGCCCAATATGGTGAACTCGAGTCCCAGCCGTTTCTTGTGGGTGGAGATATAAGCGTTGACGCCGTCGGCGTAAGCCTCTAACCTGGCTATCTCCTGGTCATCCATCCGCTCCAATTCCTGCGCGGCGGCGCGATGCCAGCCGACTGTGCGGATGAAACGATCCTGCCCCAGGGCAGAGTCGCCCAAAATTTCAGAGAGCCGCCCAGCGCCGATCCGCCGCCAGAACTCCATCTGCCAGAAGCGATCCTGGGCGTGGGCGTACCCTTGAGCAAAAAACAGGTCGTGGGTGTTGGAGGCATAGATGTGAGGAATGCCCCAGCTATCGCGGATGATGGTGGCCCCTGTTTGCAAGCCGTCTGCGTGGGTCGTTCCGTCCACCTTGGGCCAGGAGCGGCGCACGGTAAAAACTCCATAGCCAACGACTGAAAACACCACCAGTAACAGGACAATCAACGACACCAGTAAAACGAGCAACAATTTACGCATGACGCCCCCCCCATTATACGACGCAAAACCACGGCAGCTCTGTCTGAGCCAAGAACGATTATATAGCAACAGGAAAATCAAGTCAAACAATCCATTTCGTGCCGATTTCCCCTCTCTATGGTCAAATTGACTATTGACAACTTGCACATAGTGTGGTATACTCTCCCGTGAGAGGTGAGAGATGCGTGGACGAGGCTGGAGAGGACAGGGACGTGGTCACAGGGCGGTGCGGATGTTGGAGCCGGTCTTGCTTTTGCTCCTGCACCGGGGGCCATCTCACGGCTACACGCTCCTGGAACGGCTAAAGGAATTCGGCCTGGAGGACCTGAACCCCAGCATGGTCTACCGGACGCTGCGGGAGATGGAGTCGAAAGGTTGCGTCACCTCTACCTGGGAGGAAGAACAAACCCAGGGGCCTCCCCGGCGGGTCTATTGCCTGGCCGAGACGGGGAATGAATTGTTGGCTTTGTGGGTCCAAGACCTGGGAGAAATTCAGGAGCGAATTGATTACCTCCTGGCAGCCTATCACCGCCACATGGAGGAAGGTAAAGGCGAGTATCATCAGCTAGAGACGTGAAAATGTTCAAGGAGAGAAAATGGTAAAGGAAAATCTGGTTTTAGAGAGTTTGCAAGGGGTGAACGACCCCGAACTGAACAAGAACCTGGTCGAGTTGGGAATGATACACGACGTGGCGGTGGACGGCGAGCGGGTGAGTTTTACACTGGCGCTGACCACTCTGGCCTGCCCGCTCAAAGATCGCATCATAAACGACGCCAAGCAGGCGGTGTTGGCGCTGGATGGCGTCAGTGACGTGCAGGTGGAACTGCGCGAGATGACGCCGGCGGAGAAAGAACGCATCTGGCCCAAGCAGCAACAGCAACAAAAGCAGGAAGAGGGGGTGGCACTGCACCTCAACCACATCGAGCGGGTGATAGCGGTGATGAGCGGCAAGGGCGGCGTGGGCAAGTCATCGGTGGCGGCGCTGCTGGCCGTATCATTGCGCAAACAGGGGAAGCGGGTCGGCGTGCTCGATGCGGACATCACCGGCCCCAGTATTCCCAAGATGTTTGGCCTCCACGAACCGCCGCCGATGGGGCCGGTGGGTATCCTCCCCGCCGAGACCAGTACCGGCATCCGGGTGATGTCCATCAACCTGCTCCTGCCCTCAGAGGACGAGGCGGTCATCTGGCGCGGCCCGCTCATCAGCGGGGCCATCAAGCAATTCTGGGGTGACGTGGTCTGGGGCGACCTGGACGTTCTGGTGGTTGACCTGCCGCCGGGCACGTCGGACGCCTCGTTGACGGTGATGCAATCTCTACCGCTCAACGGAATTCTGCTGGTCACTTCGCCGCAGGACCTGGCCGGGATGGTGGTGCGCAAGGCGGCCAAGATGGCCCAGCACTTGAGCGTCTCCGTCGTTGGACTGGTCGAGAATATGAGCTATCTCGTTTGCCCCAAGTGCGGCGAACGGATCGAGGTCTTTGGCGCCAGCCAGGCCATGAGCACGGCGAACAAGCTGGGAATTTCCATGCTGGCCCAGATTCCGTTGGATCCCGACATGGCCCATCTCTGCGACGTGGGTAAGGTAGAGCAGTACGAGAGTGAACTCTTTGACTCGCTGGCGACTACGGTGGCCGAACGGCTTCCGGCGACCAAGAGCGTGCCGATCTTTATGAAATAGTGCAACACGCAATACGCAA
>CAYNVC010000090.1:3433-4809 GCA_964400615.1 uncultured Anaerolineales bacterium
ACGCAATACGTAAGGATACCAGCCATGAAAAAAGTGGGCATCATCATCTGTGACCGTTACCGCAATTGTGCGGGCGGCAAGTGTCTGCGCTCGCTGCAAAATCGGGAGGGGGCCTTTGCCCGGTACGAGGGAGAAGAGGTCGAGTTGGTGGGTTACACCACCTGTGGCGGCTGTCCCGGCGGCAACGTCGAGTACGCTCCGGCCGAGATGAAAAAGAACGGCGCGGAGGTCATCCACCTGGCGACCGGGTTGGTGGTCGGCTACCCGCCGTGCCCGTATCTGGACGACTTGTGCAAGTTCATCACGGCCAAATATGGGATGGAGGTCGTTATCGGCACGCATCCTATCCCGCAGAACTATTATCTGACTCACCAGGAATTGGGAACCTGGCAATCTGACGAGTGGCAGGAGCGCATCCAGCACGTTTTGACGGACGAAAAAACACGTCTGGCGTATGATTGATGTTTGACGCTCGACGTTCCCCATTTTTTGAATGAAAGGAGGTGAGACAAAATGCCAGCAGGAGATGGAACTGGGCCAGCAGGAATGGGGCCGATGACCGGACGTGGACTGGGCTACTGCGGCGGACATGGTGCGCCGGGTTATGCCAGCCCGCTGCCGGGACGCGGCTTCGGTATGGGCTGGGGCCGTGGTGGCGGCTGTGGTCGCGGTGGCGGCCGGGGTTGGCGTCACCAGTACTATGCCATCGGTCAACCGGGCTGGGCGCGCTACGGCTATGCGCCTGCCTGGGGTGCACCGGCGGGCGGGTACTATGGCCCATACGCCGCGCAGCCAACTCGGGAGCAGGAAGCTGATTTTCTCAAGACGCAAGCCGAGTGGCTAAAGCAGCAACTGGACGGGATCAGCAAGCGCATCGAGGAATTGGAACAGGAGTAGGGGATCGCACCGCCCTGGCCCCATGCATCGGGGCGGGTGACATAGTTGTTACGCTTCGCCACCCGCCCCGTGGCCCAAACCGGGTGGGGGAAAGCCACGAGAGCTTTTCCCCATCCGGCGGACAAATTTGATTATACCTTTTCATCAGGAGGAACGCAAGTGAAAATAGTTGTCACAACCAACGGCACAGACCTGGAAGCACAAGCCAGCCCGGTCTTTGGGCGCTGCCCGGTGTACATGTTCGTGGACCCGGAGACGATGGAGTTCGAGGCCGTCGAGAATCAGGCGGCCAACGCTACCGGGGGCGCTGGTATCCAGGCGGCCCAGTTCATCGTCGAAAGCGGTGCGCAGGCATTGATCACCGGCAACGTGGGGCCAAACGCCTTTAACGTCTTTCAGGCCGCCAATTTCTCCGTCTACCTCTTTGGCGGGGGAACGGTGCGGCAGGCGGTGGAGGATTACAAAGCGGGGCGGCTGCC
>CAYNVC010000090.1:4909-9164 GCA_964400615.1 uncultured Anaerolineales bacterium
TTGGCGGGGGAACGGTGCGGCAGGCGGTGGAGGATTACAAAGCGGGGCGGCTGCCACTCTCCGGGAGCGCGAGCGCACCCGACCACGCCGGGATGGGCGGGGGAATGGGCGGTGGACGCGGTGCTGGTATGGGCCGTGGTATGGGACGCGGCATGGGGCGCGGCATGGGTCGCCAGACCTGGGGGGCTGCTCCCCAGATGCCGCAGGCTGTACCGGCTCCATCCCGTCAGCAAGAGATTGATGACCTGAAGGCTATGGCCGGCGACCTGCGCGGACAGTTGGCCGAGGTATTGGATCGTTTGGACAAATTAGAAAAGGAGAGCAAATGATGCGAGTAGCGGTTTCATCAGACGGCAACAACGGGTTAGATAGTGTGGTCAGTCCCCACTTTGGGCGTTGTCCCTATTTCGTGCTGGTTGACCTGGACGGGCGCGATGTCAAGGCAGTCAACGACATCACCAATCCCTACTACGGCCACCACCAGCCGGGGCAGGTTCCCGGATTCATCCACAGCCAAAAGGCGGACGTGATGCTCACCGGCGGGATGGGTGGTCGGGCCATCGCCTTTTTCGAGCAGTTCGGCATCCAGGCGGCGACCGGGGCTTATGGAACCGTGCGCAACGCTCTGGAACAATACCTGGGCGGACAGTTAGAGGGGGCCGAACCCTGCCACGAGAGCATTGAGCACGGCCACGGGGACACGCTCGCCGAGGGCGAGTACGAACAGGACGAAGCTGGCCGTCTGCGCGAGGAAGCCGAGATGCTCCAGCGGCAGTTGGCCGAGGTGAGCGAGCGACTGAACAAGTTGGGGAACTAGCTCTCGCCTGGGGCGATGCAAGTTATCGGAATCGTCGGCTACAAAGACAGCGGCAAGACGACTTTGACCCACGCGCTGGCCCGTGAATTGATCGGGAGAGGGCACACGGTGGGGGTGGTCAAGCACACGCGCCACCACCTGGACCTCGAGGGCAAAGACACCGCCGTGATGGGGGAGTCGGTCGCCCAGGTGGCGATCATCTCGGAGCAGGAGTCGGCGCTCTTGTGGAAAAAGCCGTTGAGCCTGGAAGACATGCTCCCCTATCTGGCAGCGGACGTTGTTCTCGTCGAGGGGTTCAAGGAGCAAAAGACCTACCCCAAGATCGCCTGCCTGCGCGGCCAGCCGGACGACGCCAACCTGTTCGATGGACTGCTCGTCGCGGCAATTGGGCCGGGGGATTACGCCGGGCCGGGCGTGGTGCTGTTCGACCGGGACGACGTGTCCCGGATCGCCGACCTGGTGGAGCAAAAGGGATTCAAGTTACCCAATCTGGATTGCGGCGCTTGCGGGCGTGAGACCTGTTACGATCTGGCCCGCGAAATCGTCGCCGGAACCGGCAGCGTGGAGGAATGTGTTCCTCCATCTGAATGATCGAAAGAAGGTGAAGCGAAATGGTATACGTTGACGAATCGCTCTGTGTGGGCTGCGGCGTGTGCGCCAGTGCTTGCCCGACCGGGGCCATCCGCATGGTGGGCAACGTGGCGCAGGTGGAGCAGAGCCTGTGCCGCGAGTGCGAGGCCTGTATGCAGGCTTGCCCGCGCGGGGCCGTCCTGTCGCTCCGAGAGCCGGTCAGGGCCGGTGACTCTGCGCCGGCGCGTGTGCCCGAATCAACTCCCATCCCGGTTCAGCCACCGGCGCAGTTTCCGCAACCGGCGGCCGGCGCGGGATCGTGGCTGGGGGCAGCGTTCGACTTTGTCGGGCGGGAGATAGCGCCCCGTGTGGCGGCGTTCCTGGAGAACCGGCAGCAGCGTTATCCCGACCCGGTGACATCCCGCGCCGTGGACGTCCCGGGCCGCGCGAGCTATGGCGGGCGGGGAGGCGGGCGCGGGAGCGGGCGGCAGGGACGGCGCCGCCGGCGCGGACGGTGGTAGATGGACGATTTCGACCGCTTTGTGGAGGATCTGCAGCGCGAGATTGACGAGCGGACGCACGCGCTCTACTCGGACAAGGTGCTCGCGGAAGTGAGAAATCCCCGCAACATGGGCCGTATGGACGCGCCGGACTCGCACGGCAGGGCGCAGAGCAGTTGCGGCGACAGTATGGAGATGTACCTGCGGCTGGACGGGGAGAGGATCGCGGAGGCCACCTTTATCACCGATGGCTGCTCGCCGACCGTCGCCAGCGGGAGCAAGTTGACCACGATGGTGCGGGGGATGTCGCTGGCGGAGGCGGATGCGCTCACGCCGGAAGACCTGCTCGCCGCCCTGGATGGTTTGCCGGCGGAACACGTCCACTGCGCCGTGTTGGCGGTGGATACGCTCCACCAAGCGCTTGCCAACCTGTAACAATTACCAAATTGCGCCACCGTAGGGCAAGTTGCCAACTTGCCACAGACGCAATTTACCAAATCGCGCTACCCGTAGCAAGTTGCTAACTTGCCAGAACGCAATTTACCAAATTGCGCTACCGTAGCAAGTTGCCAACTTGCCATAATTTACCAGAAAAGAGAGGATATAACAGTGAAAAATGCTGACATTGTAATTGTAGGCGGAAGCGCCGCCGGCTTGACCGCCGGAATCACGGCACGGCGGCATTACCCGGATAAAAAAATCATCCTGGTGCGCAAGGAAAAACAGGTCTTGATACCATGTGGCATTCCCTACATCTTTGGGACCGTGGAAACTCCTCAGAACGACCTCATCGGTGACGCGGTGCTCGAAAAGAACGGCATCGAGCTGATAGTCGCCGAGGCCACGGATATAGATCGAGAGGAAAAAATCCTCCACACCACCGAGGGCGACGTGGGCTACGAACGGCTGGTCATCTCCACCGGCTCGCGGCCCGCTATGCCACCGATACCGGGGTTCGAGCTGGACGGCGTGTACGCGGTGGTCAAGGACGTCGAATACCTGAGCAATCTCCAACTTCGCCTCGAGACCGCCCGTGACGTGGTCGTCATCGGCGGCGGGTTCATCGGGATCGAGTTCGCCGACGAGATCAACAAAGCGGGCGACAAAAACGTCACCGTGGTCGAGATTTTGCCCCATTGCCTGGCCCTGGCTTACGACGAAGAGTTTTGCGTCGAGATGGAAAAGACGCTCCAGTCCAGAGGGGTCAACATTCGCACCTCGTCCAGGGTGGAAAAGATCAGCGGCAAGGGCAAGGTGGAAAAAGTCGTCCTGTCCGGTGGCGACGAGATCGAGGCCGACGTCGTGATCCTGGGCATCGGAGCCGTGGCGAACATTGACCTGGCCAAGAAGGCCGGACTGCGCATCGGTCTGACGGGCAGCATCGCGGTGGATCGAACAATGCAGACCTCCGACAGCGACATTTATGCCTGCGGGGACTGCGCCGAGAAAATTTCCTTCTTTGGCGGCAGGCCCTCGCCGCTCAAGCTGGCCTCCATCGCCACTTTGGAAGCGCGCATTGCCGGGGCTAACCTCTTTGGCATCAAACGTGAGAACATTGGCACGGTTGGCGTGTGGGCGACCGCCGTGGGTGATACCGCGCTGGCGACCGCCGGACTGACCGAGAAAATGGCCCGGGAGCGCGGCTACGACGCGGTCGCCGTGACCGTGGCCGGCCCTAACCGTCACCCCGGCATGATGCCCGGCGCGGCGATGACCAGGGTCAAACTGGTGTTCGAGCGCAATTCGGGCGTGATTTTGGGCGGGCAGGTGCTGGGCGGCCCCTCGGCCGGCGAGATCATCAACGCCATTTCTGCCTGCGTGCAGAACCGCATGACGGCCGAGGACATTGCAATGTTCCAGACCGGCACTCACCCCGCGCTGACCGCCTCGCCCATCGCCTACCACATGGTGAACGCCGCCGAGATGGCTATAAAACAGACTCGTGAGAGGAACTAGTCATGCCCAGGATACTCGTTATAGATGACGACCGGGATTTTCTCCTTGCCGTGCGGATGGTGCTCGAGGCCAACGGCATGGAAATGGAAGAAGCGACGACCCCCGCCGAGGGAATCGACAAGGTCTTGAGCCTCAAACCTGACCTGGTGATCCTGGACGTGATGATGCCGACGGATTACGAGGGGTTCCAGGCGGCGCGTGAGATCAGGGAAAAGCACGGGCTGGTAGACTTGCCCATTCTGATGCTCTCAAACATCCACAGCGTCAAACAAGTACCTTACCGCTTTGCGCCGGACGAGGACTATTTGCCGGTGGACGTGTTCCTGGACAAGCCGATTGAGCCTGAACATCTCGTCGCCACCGTCCAAGAGATGTTGGGTGAGAGACGGGAGGAACCCAGGCATCCGCTGTA
>CAYNVC010000091.1:0-9054 GCA_964400615.1 uncultured Anaerolineales bacterium
CAGTTGATCCAGCGCCAAAAGCACCGCGCCGATGACGGGGGGAGCGTCCCAGTGCACCAGGCGGACGCGCGGGGCTGCGGCCTGCAAGGTCGCCAACAAACTCTCGTTCAGGTACACGTTGCGGCTGGAAAAGACGCCACCCGCCGTGACCAGCACAAACTCGGTATCCAACATCCCCAGCCGCCGGGCGATAGAGACCCCGTTTTCCCCCACGGTGCGCCCGGCCCGGCGGAATATCCCTTGCGCCGCCTCGTCCCCCTCGCTGGCAGCCTGCGCCACCTGGGGGGCAAACTCGCCACCGATCTCGATCCGGCCGCGCATCAACCCCTCCAGAAAAGTGAGCACGTCGGAGCAACCGGCAGCGGCCAGCAAGCGCTCGGTCAACACGGTCTGCGGCCCCATCCCCATGTAGGCGCGGGTCACGGCGTGAATGGCCGCCAGTGAGATGTCCCACGCACCTCCCCAGTCGGTGAGCGGATATGATCCCCCCAGGCTACGGGCCGTCTCTCCATTCCGGTTGCGCCCCACGACACACGTCCCCGACCCGGCGATAGCCGCCAGCCCGATCCCATCGGGCGTGCCGGCCCGCAGGGGAAGGAAGGCATCGTTGAACAGCAAGGGCTGACCGCCCAGCCCCAGTTCGGCGACGGCGGCGGCGAGGCGGGTCTCGTCGTCGGGCCAGTCCAGCCCGGCCAGTCCGTAGCAGGCAGAGGAAATTTGGTGCGGTGCAACGCTCCCCATCTCCAAAGCCTGCCAGATGGCGCGGCGCAGTGCGGCCTGTGCGCCCCCCAGGCCGACGATCTCCCAGTTGGCGGTGCCGGATTTTCCCACCCCCAGCACGCGCCCGGTTTCGTCAACGACGGCGGCGTGGGTCTTGCTGCCACCGGCGTCAACGCCGAGTACGATTTTGCCCATCAAGCACCCCCAAAAAAGTTGGGCAGATAAGCCCGATGGGTCTCGATCATGTCCTCCAGCACAGCCGGGGCGCGGTCGCCGTCCGGGCCAAGCGGATGGACGATGAGGGCCTGCAACGCCGGGTCGCGGTCACCGGTGATGGCGGCCTGGGCGGTGAGCAACTCGTAGGCTTTGACCGCCCGCAGGAGGCCATCGGCAAAGAGAGGCAGCGGCTCAGCCGGCAGCGGGTGCAGGCCATCGCCATCCACGCGGCAGGGAAGTTCCATCACCCAGTCGGCGGGATAGCCGGGCACGGCATCGCCCACGCGGGTGTTGACGATGTGCTCCTCGCCCAGGTTCAGCGCCAGCGCGGTGATGAGCTGCACGGCGGCGGTGGAATAGTACGCCCCACCCCGCTGCATCAGTTCCGGCGGCATTTCTGTCAGAGCGGGGTCAGAGTAGCGGGCCAGGAGTTGTTTTTCGATCTCGATCACCTCCTCGGCACGGGAGGGGCCTCCCTCCGCCTGCTCCGCCAGGACGGCCGAGGTGCGGTAATAGTAATGGAGGTAATAATTGCAGATGACGCCCAGGCTCTCCAACACGGCGGCGGGGACCTCGGGGTCGTCGTCGGCGCGGGCATCCTGCAACGCGGCCTCGAACATCTGCGGCCACACGTCCCGTCCTGCCGCGCTGGCCCCGCGAATCCAGGCCAGGTGGTTCAACCCCAGATAGTCCAGGTGCACCTGGAAGGGGCTTTCCAGCCCCAATTCCCGCGCCAGCCGCATCTGGTAGCCGATGGGGCTGTTGCAGAGGCCCACCGAACGCACCTGCGGCGCGTATCGCTGCAACGCTTCCGTCACCAGGCCGGAGGGGTTGGTAAAGTTGACCAGCCAGGCTTCGGGGCACAGTTCTTGCATCTGGCGAGCGATCTCCAGGATGACGGGCACGGTACGCAGCGCTTTCGCCATCCCCCCCACCCCGGTGGTCTCCTGCCCGACCAGGTTCCAGCGCCGGCCCAGGTATTCGTCCTCGCGGCGGGCGGCCATTCCACCAACCCTGATTTGGGTGGTGACGAAGGTAGCTCCTTCCAACGAAGCCGGCAGGTCGGTGGAGAGAACGAGGCGGAAAGGAGCGTGGGCTTCTTCCACCATGCGCTGGGCAAAACTGCCCACCACGTCCAGCCGCTCCTGGCTGATGTCCATCAGCCACAGCTCGCGCAAGGCCAGCCGCTCGGCCCGCTCGATGAATCCGTGTACCAGTTCGGGGGTATAGGTTGAACCCCCGCCAATTGTCGTAATTTTCATTCCCTTACCCCCTTATTGCTACTCTCCCTGCTTACCCCTTGATCCCCGTGACGACGACGCCCTGGATAAAGAGTCGCTGGGCGAAGAAGAAAATCAGGATGGAGGGCAGCATCACCACCGTCGAGGCGGCCATCAGCAGGTGCATGTTCTTGGTGTAGAGCGCGTTGAAGGATTGCAGCCCCAACGCCACGGTCCAATTTTTCTGGCTCTTGAGATAGATGAGCGGGTTGAAGAAATCGTTCCAGGCCCAGAGGACGTGAAAGATGGCAATGGTCGCCAGGGCCGGTTTGCTCTGCGGTATGATGACGTGCCAGAGGATGCCCAGTGGCCCGCAGCCATCAATCCGGGCCGCATCGTCCAATTCCAACGGGATGGACATAAAGTACTGGCGCAGCAAAAAGGTGTCCCAGGCATTGGCAAAGAAAGCGGGGACGATGAGGGGAAGCAGGGTATCGTACCAGCCAATTTTCTGGAACAGGACGAAGGATGGGATCAGGGTCACCTGAGAGGGCAACATCATGGTAGAGAGAAGCAGCAGGAAGAGAATGTTCAGCCCTTTGGCGCGGAAACGGGCAAAGCCGTAGGCGACGATGGTATTGGAGATCAGCGTCCCGATGGTTCCCCACAGCACGACCTTGAACGAGTTGAGCAGGTAGATGCCAAAGGGCACTTTGGTCATCGCCTCGACATAGTTTTCCCAATGGATTTTGATGACAGTGACGCGCTCGCCGCTCTGTACCTCCAACTCGTACTGCTCGGTGGGGTCATCCGGGTTGACGAACGTGCCGACGCTGCCCGTTTTCTTGAGCAGTGCCAGGTGACGGATCTCGCCATTCACCGGAATGGCATAGATGTACCGGTCTCGCCCGTCAATCTCGGCCATGACCGAGTCGTGAGGGATCCACTGAGGCGGCATTTGGGTCGTGGCGCGGGGCGATTTGAGCGAGGTGGAGAGCATCCAAATCACCGGCAGCAACACCAGTACCGTCCCGATAGATAAAACTATGAGGACGAGTGATTTCATGATCAGGTTTTGGAGTTTTATGCTCTCGGTCATTGCGCTTCTCCCTTTAGCTCTCCCTCGTAATAGACCCAGGCCGCCGAACTCTTGATGACCATCATGGTCATCACCAGGACGATGAAAAAGAGCACCCAGGCCAAAGCCGAGGCGTACCCCATATCCAGGTACTTGAAGGCGTTATTGTAGAGGTAGAGATTGTAAAAGAGGGTGGCGTCCGCCGGGCCGCCCTGTGTCATTATAAAGGCCTCGGTAAAGTATTGGAAGGCGGATATCATGCCAATGATCAAATTGTAGAGGATGACCGGGGTCATCATCGGCAGGGTGATGTTCAAGAACTGCTGCCAGAGGTTGGCTCCATCCACCTTGCCGGCGTCGTAAAGGGCGGTGGGGATGCCCTGCAACCCGGCCAGGTAGATGATCATCCCCCCACCCACACTCCAGACGCTCATGATGATGAGAGCGGGCAACGCCCAATCAGGGCTTCGCAGCCAGCCGGGGCCTTTGATGCCCACAAAACTGAGCAGCCAGTTGATGATGCCAAAGCGAGGGTTAAAGATAAAGCGCCACAGAATAGCCACCGATACACCGGAGACTACGGAGGGCATATAGTAGAGCGTGCGCCAGACGGATATGCCGGGGACTTTGGTATTCAACAACAACGCCAAACCCAACCCCAGAATCAGGTTGAGCGGCACGGCGACAGCGCCATACACCATAGTCACGCGCAGCGAGTGCCAGAATTTGGGATCGGCGAAGAACAGTTTGGCATAGTTAGCCAGCCCCACGAACTTGAACGGGTTTATGGTATCATAACGAGCTATGGAAAAGAAAATGGAGGCGATCATTGGGCCGGCCGTAAAAACGATAAAGCCAATGATCCAGGGGCCGGTCAATATGTAGGCCCACATACCCTCCCGCCGGGAGAGGCTCATTTTCGATTTCCGCGTGGTGGGTCGAGATTTCATCATTCCCTCCTGTTGAGAGGTGCGGCGCACTCAGAGAGTGCGCCGCACTTGTTACAGTGTGCTATTGGCCCGCCCAGTACTCGTCCAGGTAGCCCTGTACTTCGGCGTTGAGGTCATCCATCACCTCTTGAACGTTGGTGTCCTCTCCGGTGAGAACCAGAGCACGCGCGTTCTCGACGGCGTCGTTGACCTTGCCGTAGCTGGGCACCCAGGCCTCGTTGTTGGGCGCGTCCAGGTAGTCGATTGAATCCAGGAACAACTGGAAGTTCACGTCCGGGTAACTGGCCTGCATGTCCTCCATCCACTTGTCGGAGATGGATTTGCGGGCGGGGAGTGAACCCCAGATTTTGGTCAGGCGGAGCATGATGTCCGGCTGGGCCATCCACTTGGCGACTTCCCATGCCTCGTCGGGGTGCTTGGAGCTTTGAGGAATGGCAAAGGTGTCGGCGTCAATGCTCGCCACCAGATCGCCGTGCGGGCCGGTGGGAATGGCGGCCACGTTCCAGTTGAAAGCGTCGTTCCAACCGTCAAAGGCGTAAGCCATCCAGCTGTGGCTCTCCCACATACCCAGCATCCCGCTGCTGAAGGGGTCGTCGGCCGCGTCGTAGAAGGCGCCGCTCTGCTCGTCGCTGGCGGTGATGTGATCCTTCCAGATTCTGTCCGCCGTCCACTGCATCGCCTCGACCCAGGGGGCGCTGTTCATCTCAGCGGTCTTGTAGTCCGCGCTCATGCCCAGCGTGTCGCCGCCGAACTTGGGCGGGAAGCAACGGAACTCTTGCCAGCTGGCATCATAGGCCCATTGAACAATGTTCTCTGGGTCAAAGTCGGGTGAATCGGCATTGTTGCCGTTGGCATCGAGCGTCAGCTCCCGGCCAATCTCGGTCAGCTTGGCATAGGTCCAGTCGGGATCGCCAAACTCTTGCGGGGGATAGTCCACGCCGGCAGCGTCAAAGAGGTCCTCGTTGTAAAAGATGACCGAGGGGTAGACGCCCATCGGCAGGCCGACCATCTTGTCGGGGTAGGTGTGCAGGTCAACGGTGGGGCCGTAGAAATCGCTCAGGTCATAGTTGTCCTGCTCGATGTAGGGGGTGATGTCCAGCCATTCGTCAAAGAACTCGGCGACGCCAGCGACGCCCGTGGGCATCACCAGGTCGGGAGCCAGATCGCCGGCCAGCATGGTGGAGAACTTGGCCTGGTACTCGTCGTGAGGAACGGTCAGGAACTCGATCTGGATGTCCTCGTGGGTGTCGTTGAATTCCTGGGCAATCTCTTCGTGCGCCGTGATCTGATCCGGAGCATCACCGGTGCCAAAACCGACCAGGATGGTAACTTTGACCGGTTCGTTAGACGGTTGCTCAGGCTGAGCGGTCGGTTGCTCCGCCTGGGCGGTCGGTTGCTCTGCCTGCTCGGTGGGCGCAGGTGTGGTCTTGGGAGCACACGCTGTCGCCATGATCATGGTGGCGACCATCAACAATCCTAACAGTGTCCATACTTTGCGTTTCACTTTTTTTCCTCCTAAATTTCTGATTTGTAAACGGTTTTCCTACACATTGCTCGTTCAGTAAATCAATTTTATCCCTGCGCATCACCTCCTTTATGCTATCCTATCAAACCAGTGCGCTCGATGCTTTCCACAAAGTACCGCTGCGCCAGCAGGTAAAGTACCAGCAGCGGCAAGATCGCCAACAGCGCAGCGGCCATGATCGTGCCTGTACCGTACATACCACGCAACTGCATCAGCTCCATCGTGGCCTGCACCGATCCCAGCCGCTGCGAGATGAGGAATTTGGCCGTGTCGCTCAGGTAGATGGTCGGCTCCAGGCTGTCGTTCCAGTACCAGACGAAGGAGAACAGAAAGACGACGACGATGGCCGGCTGCGCCAGGGGCAAGATGATGCGGAAAAAGACCCGCACCGGCCCGGCGCCGTCAATTTTGCCGGCGTCCTCCAACTCCCAGGGCACGCCCTTGAAAAACTGGCGAAAGAGAAAGATAAACAACCCGCCGCGCAGCCCCATCGCCAGCGCCGAGGGGACGATGAAGGGGTTGTAAGTATCCAACCACTTTAATTTGCTGTACAGGATGAATCGTTGGATGATGAGCGCCTGCGGCGGCACGATCAGCCCGAACAGCACCAGCACGAATATCCATTCCCGGCCCGGAAAGCGCAGGCGAGCAAAACCGTACCCCACGATGGCGCAGGAGATGGTTTGCAGGGCCGCACTGATCCCGGCCACGGCGATGGTGTTTCTCAAGGTCATAACATAGTCCAGCGCGGCAAAGGCGATACCGTAATTCTCCGTCGCCAGATGGCGCGGAATCCACTCCACCGTCGGGTCGTGCAGATCCATCACGCTCATCAACGAGGTGGAGAGCAGCACAAAGAGGGGCATCAGGAAGACAAAGGCCACGTCCACCAGCAGGAGAAATATGATCCCCTTTTTGAGCCAGGTGCGGGCGCGTTCGCCGCTCAAACGTTGCAGCCACGTCTCGCTCATCGCTCCCCCCGATAGAACGTCACCCGGCCCAGCACCACAAAGACCAACAGTACCAGGGCAAAGATGATGACGAAATAGATGTTACCCAGGGCCGAAGGGTATCCCAGGCGCAACGAGATTCTGAACGTGACCATCCGAATATAGTACATCACTTCGTTGAAATAGTCGGTGAAGGAATCAATGATGGTGTAGACGACGTTGACCAGCATCACCGGCGAGAGCATCGGCAGGGTGATCTTCCAGAACGAGCTCCAGGCGGACGCGCCGTCCACCCGCGCCGCCTCGTACAGGGCGGGGTCAATTCCTTTCAGCCCGGCGATAAAAATCAGAATCTGTACCCCGGAGCGCCAGAGGACAAAGATGGAGCGGTTGAGAAAGGTAAGGAAGGCGGGCAAATGCTCGCCCAGGTAGATTTGGAGGAATTGCTGCATCTCTGCACCACGGAAAAGCACCACCTGGTTGCCGGCGGTATCGAACATGTGGCCCACCACCACCGACGAGCCAATGACGACGGGCAGGAAAAAGATGGCGCGGAAAATCGTGCGTCCGGGAACCCGCTGCATCGCCAGCAGGGCAACGACCAGCGCAAAGGCCAGGATCACCGGCACGTCCACCACCAGGTTGCGGAGTGTGTGCAGCAAGTGGGGCGTAAATTCCACGTCCAGCGTGAACGCCTCCATATAGTTCGCCATGCCGATGTATTGCGGCTCGCCCTGCTGAACCAGCACGGCGTCGGTCAGGCTCAACAGTCCGTTGCGGATGAGCGGCAGGAACAGAAAGACGATGAATCCCACTACCCACAGGGCGATAAAGCCGTATCCGGCGATGGCTTCTTGTTTTCTGAGTGAAAGATGCATGGGTGTAGTCCGTATTGCGTATTGCGTATTGCGTATTGCGTGCTGCGTATTGCGTATTGCGTATTGCGTGTTGTGTGATTATCTAGTGGCGCTGACTGTGAAATTTTCGCCGCCGACTGTCACGCCGTCAATTGTCTGCGGTGCTGGGCTGTAATTGACTATGACCATCGTCCCATCCTCGTAGGTCGTCTGGCAGAGACCGTTCGCCAGGCAGCGGTGGGCGACGATGAATTGGTTCCGCAACCCCGCCATCTCCTTCATCGCCTGGTACTGGGAGATTATCTCGGCCCGCCAATCGGCGTAGCGGGAACTCCAAACCCAGTTGGCCCTGGTGCGGTAGAGGCGGGATGAGCTTTGCCAGGTCAGCAAAAAGTTGGGCAACGCGCCGTACTCTATCTGGCGCAGGAACTGTTTGCGCCCGCCGCCGGACAGGTTGTACGGCTTGCCGGTATAGTTCACCAGCCCGTGCAGGGCGATCTGGTAGAATGGAACCGTCTCGTCGCTCAGGTCGTAATGAGTGCTATCGAGCGGCACGCCCAACAACAGGTCGGTGTGGGTGATGGCGTAGACGTTGCCGCCTGTCAGCGCCACCGCACCCAGGTCGGCGCGTCCGTCGTCGGCCAGCCCCATCCAGGTGGCGGCAAATTCCGCGCGGGTGAGCGGGTAGCGAGTGTTGGTGTCCGGCACGGCCAGCGCGGCAAAATGCTCCAGGGTCAAACCGTCCACCCCCAGGGCGGCCATCCTGGGCAGGTCGCCGGCGGCGAATTTTTGGCGCGCTATCTGCGGGTTGAGCGCGTAGCCGCGCGTGCTATCGCCGGTGGGCAGCCCGTTGATTCCCCGCACCGCGTCCCGGTAGGGAAACACGCCCCGCGCCCCCGGCACAATGTCCAGGTAATTATCGAACAGGAGGACGGTCTGCCCGCGCTCGTGGGCGGCATCCACCAGACGGCGCAGTCCCGCCGCGCCGCCCAGCCGGCGCTCGACGGGCAACTGTTGGGGGTAACGCGCCCCGTCCCCGCCCTTGTTCCAGCCGCGCAGGGTCAGGCCGAGACGGGAGACCCCGGCGTTGTCCAGATCGTCCAACACCGCCGCCGCCTGGTCGAAGGTGGTCATTCCGATCAACTCGCGCAGGAACCAGGCTTTGCGCTCCACGCCCATAAAAAAGGTCAGGTGCATCAGGGGGCCATCCGCCGGGAGACGCGCCGCGCCGCGCTCGGCCAGCAGGAACTGGCGATAGCGGGTCGCCATGCCCACATAATCGGCCTCGTCGCCGGTGAGAAAGTAAAAGCGCACCTGCCGGTCGCCACCGATGAGGTCCGGCTCGTAGACCTGGACCGGTTGCCCGCCGGTGAGGGAGAACATTCCCTGGCGGCGAAAGGTGAACTCGACGCCGATGTGGTTATAGTTGACCCGCCTGCCGCTGCGGGCGACGGCGATCCGGGCATCAAAGTCGCCCTGGGTGATGACGGAGACAAAACCGGCCTCCCCGTGTGTCAATCCAAATACCGGCAAGGGCA
>CAYNVC010000092.1:0-9027 GCA_964400615.1 uncultured Anaerolineales bacterium
GTGCTCCGGAACGCGGCCATCCTGGCCGCATGCGGGCGTGGACGCCCGCGTTCCCATGCGGGGTCTGCCACCTGGCGCAAAAGTCGCGCACATTCACCGGCCGCTGCGTGCTCCGGAACGCGGCCATCCTGGCCGCATGCGGGCGTGGACGCCCGCGTTCCCGGCAAAATCCCAGCCCCAGTTTCTAACTCGCACCTCTCAGCGCGTGCCCAACACAGTGTGGAGCGAATCGCAGGCCGGGCAGCAAATTCGGTCATGTTCCTTTGTCTGACATCAAATATGGATAAGCCAGAGGATCTAGCCTGTTAACAAAACCTAAATGGTCGAAATCCTTATCAGCACTAAACAACCTGGTGATATTGTTGTTTTGCATGACAGCAACGTGGATACTATCCCTCGGTCCAAGCCCCGTAACGCGATAAGTGTCATACAAATCAACGTCCAAACGGATGTCGGCCTCTGTGATGGGCAAAACAGTGAGTGGGTATTTCAAAATGTCACGGCAAAGTTTCACGCCTTTACCTGCCATTTGAATGTGACTGTAGCGATAGAGTAACTCTTGCAGAACCTCGGTGTTGATAGCGGCTACCAAAGTACCCATTTCCACATCGGACAGGATGCGCACACACGGGGATTTGTAAGGATGGGGAGCACCGGCTGCATACATAAAGACGTTGGCGTCCAGAAAGGTGATCTCAGTTGTCATTACGCCAACCGCCCGGTTTCAATCTCTTGCTTCATCTGACTCCAGTCGGCTACTGGCAATTGCATAGCGGCAATACGCGCGGTGATTGGAGTAGTAGAGCGATCTGGTTTTATTATAACCCCGCCCTTTGTCACTTCAATGACGACCTCTATCTCGCGCGAGGCTGGCACTCCCAATACATCGAGTACCCGTCGGGGCAGGGTAATGCGCCCAGTATGATCAATCGTGATCTTTTGCGCAAACATCTCTACCTCCAATTTCAATTTCTAGCTCTCAATGTGTGAACACTGGTGGTTACCCACACTCCCGATTTTCTCCTTGTTCAGATATGTGGGTAATCACCAAGTGAACAGTTACCTCTCAGCGCGTGCCCAACACGGCGTGGAGCGAATCGCAGGCCGGGCAGCCCCCGCCGGGGCGGATGATGGCGTAGCCGTCCTGTGGATCGTAGCCGTAGCGCACAAAGTCAATGTTCCAGACGATGATGCAGCGCACCATCCCGGTGTTGCTGCTCAACTGCACCGCCTCGGCCAGCCAGGCAGCTTGCTGAGCGTTGTTGATGCCCCGCGCCCAGGCAAAAGCGTCTGAGAACGGCGCCAGCCCCTCTTGCGAGGCGTAACCCATTTCGGTGTAGAATATCTTGCGCGCCCCACCAAAAATGTTATAGTAGAGCCTAGTTTGAGGCAAGAAATACCACGAGTGGTGATGGGCGCCGCCATCTGCCGGGTGACCGGTACCCGCCGAAGGGGACGTGGCCCCAGAGTTGTGGTGAGCGCCGATATAGTTCATACAGTTGGCAGCGCCGGCGTTGTACATCCCCTCCAGCCAGGGTTGATCGTCGCAACCATTGGGGCCGCACCCGCCGAAAAATCCGGTCGGGGCCGGTGCGGCGCTGATGACCGCGGTGCCGGCGTTCGCCCCTTTGATGGCGCTATAGGCAGTGCACAGCAGGCTCGTGTACGCCTGCGGGCTGATGGAACCGATCTGCCATTCGCGGTCAATGTTCGGCTCGTTCCACACCTCGATGGCGTCGGCCCCCTCCGCTGCCAGACTCGCCACCCAGTTGGCAAAATTCTGCTCGAATCCGGGCTGTGTGACCAGTCCAGGCGAACCGAGGGCGCTCAGTTGAATCTTGAACCCGCGCCCGTGCGCAGCGGCGATTATGCCCGTAGCGTCCTCACCGTAATGCACCTGCACTTTGGCCCAGGTCATACCGGCATAGTGCATTTTGTCGGCATAAGGGAAGCTGCCGTCGCGGATGTGCCCGCCCAACTCGAACGAGCCGCCGCTGATCGGGGTGACGGATGCTGTCGCCGCCACCTCACCGGCCTGGATCACCACCGAGAGGTTGCCGCCAAAGAACCCATCCCCCGTTTTCATGCGCCAGATACCGGTGTAGACATTTGCCTCCGCCGGAGCCACCATGTCCACGCTGACATCCACCTCCGCGCCCGGTTCCAACGCGCCCACCGGGACGCTCTCCGGAGCGCCCATCTGCTCGCCTTCTGCAAAGGCCAGCACGGTTCCCTCCGGCCAGGCGCAGGTTCCGGTGTTGCGCACGCGCCAGGTCTTGACGAACGTCGCGCCGTTGTCAAAGTGCTCGTTGTCGGGCACGGTCACGTCAGCCACGTAACCGGCGTTCAGACACTCGTCCGCCGCAGTCGGTTCGGACGCGCCGCCGGCCGCCGCAGTCGGTTCGGAATCGGCCAGTTTCGTCGTCGGGGTGACGACTTGCGCGACCTCCGGCTCCGCCGCGCCCACGCTCGCTTCGACGGAGCCGTGGCTGAATCCGGCCACCGTCGCCGCGATGGTGTACGTGCCGGTCGGAACCAGCGCAGTCCAGACATAGTCCGGTTCGGTGAGGGAGGATACTTGTTGATCTATCACCGCCGCCGCGCTAGAGATCGTCCAGGAGACATCCATCCCCGGCCCGGCAGGAGCAGCCAACCCGGCGCGGTAGCTCGCTACCGCGTCCGCGATTCCATCAGCGTTGCCGGGGGCAAGTATGCCGCTCACGGCAACTCCGCCCAGGTGATAGCGGCGTGCCCAGTTCAACTTGGTAGCCAGGCTGGTAGCCGTGCCCAGCCAGACCGATCTGCGCCCTCCGTCATCGGATTCGTATTCCAGGCGGTACGTGCCGGATTCTTCCAGCGGGGTGATACCGAGTACCTGGCCGGAAAAACCAAATTTCACCTGGGAACCGGATTCGACGTGTTCCACGTCGTCCAGCGCCATCACTTCCCCAAACGGGGCCAAAGCCTGTTCCAGTGAGACGTACCTGGTTTCGACCCCATCCCACTCGGCGCTGAGGGAGGGGACGAGCATGCGCAGTTTATAACGGCTCACCTGCGCCGTGGCCCAATCGAGCAATTGCTGCGCTTCCCCGTCTGCGACATAAGCCGCCGGGTCGGCGGGGAAAGGTGCTTGAACTGCATCGGCGGCACCGCCGATGGCACGCCAATCGTACCCGCCGCCGTCCCACCCGCCATCGCTGGCCGTCGGCGGTTCGAGCGTGACGGTCAACCGCAACCCCTCGGCGTGAAGGGCCTGGGCCAACGTGGCGATGAAATCACTAAAAGCCTCTCGATCCTGGGGCGAGACGCCGCGATAGTCCACGTCCACACCGGCAAAGCCATTGTCCTGGCAGAGCTGCACGATGTTGGCGACGTGAACCTTTTGGGCCTCGGACGATTGGAGCAGGTCGCTGAGCAAGCCCTGGTTGACGATGGCGTTTGGTGCCCAGTTGCGCAGGGCTGGCAGGACGGCATAGGCCGCACCATTGACCGGCTGCAACAGGCCGGCCGGATCGCCGACAAAGCCGCCGTCTACGCCCAGCAGCAACCCGGTGGGATGGATCTCGTCCAGCGCACCGGCGGAGGCCAGGTCGTCGCCCGGCTCCAAAAAAGTGGAGACGATGGTCGAGGTGAGCGGTTTGGCCTGGACGACGACCAGGTTGTCCGGGACGTTGGTCACGCGGGCGCTGATGTGCTCGTGCTCGGCCATCTCGGTGTGCAACTCGCTGCCCACCCACTCCCACGATTCGCCGGTCCAGGTATAGAGGTCGAGCGTCTCCCACGGTTCGGCGTTGTTGGGCATAACCACGTCAATCGTCACCGGTTGATCGGGATGACCGCGAGCTTGAATCTGGTAGAGCGGGCTTTTGACCTCCAGGTAGCCCGGCAGGGCTGCGATAGCTTTTTTCAGCGCGGAACCGGCGTCCCCCATCAAGAGATCCTCGCGTGGAACCGAACCCAGCCGCACGCGCAGCTTGCCGGAAAAGGTTTCGGGGTCAACGCTCAGCGTCAGCCCGTCGGGGTGAAAAGTGGTGTTGTTTTCAGCACTGAGGGTAGTGTACCCGGTGATGCCCAGCCGTTGCAGGAGCGAGATGGGGGGCAGGAGCAGGGCCACGATGAGCAGCAGTCCAATGACCCCGTACGCCCAGGCCCCGCTGCCGGGCTGGCCGCGCACGTGGGCAAATGTGGCCCGTAGCCGTTCCCCCAGGGAAAGCGGTTTTTCCGCCGGTTCAGGTTTGGGCGCGACGTGCTGCACCGGGGCGACCGGCTCTACTTCCGGCTCTGGCTCTGCCGGTACGACGGGAGCGATTGGCTCGACGGCGGCCGGAGCGACCGGCCCAACAGTGACCGGGGCGACCGGTTCGACGGCTGCCGGGGCAACCGGCTCCGCTTCCTCCTCCAGCACGGTTTCCTCGGCAAAGAGAGCCGCAGCCAGCGCAGCTTCCTCTTCCAATGCGCTGGCGACCTGCGCCGGAGGCGCAGCCGGTTCGCCTGGCAAAGAATAGCCGCGTTCCAACAACCCGGCTTTGAGAGCGCTCAGGGACTTGGGGCCAAACCCCTTGATAGAGGTCAGTACCTCGTCTCCGCCCTCGAGAGCGGTCAGCGCGTCGCTGACGGTGTTGATTCCTGCTTTGCTCAGAGCGTTGACGGCACGAGTGCCGACACCCAGTTCCGCGAGCGCAAGATCGGAAATCGAATCTGGCATAGTTCACCTCTGGCTGAATTACAAAATTGTGGGAGATAGCGCAAAAACGGCGGCACGAAGCCGCCGCAATACGTAGCGCCTTCCAGGCCCCTCCCCTTGCCCGGGAAAGCGGTGCTTATTCTAGCACAGCCCGGTTCTTTTGGCAAACGTTGAGATTCCCGGCTGGACGCAGGTGACGCATATCGAGTGAGAGAGACAAAGCAGCGTTTTCAGCGTTCGTCTGCGTCCTGCTCTCGTGTGCCAGCAGAATCTCGTGCCGTCCTCTTAGAATTGAACAGACTTGGGCATTGGGGTTTGGTTGGTGATCACCACATCTTGGTCTCCAACACCCTAAAAATGGGAGGTTTGAGGGAATGCGGGCAATCACCAGGATTTGATCGTTGACAACTTGCGCATTATCTTGGCCGGGGTGACGCGCCGCGCTCGCCGCCATTGACGCCGCACCCAGCGCCTGAAGGCGTTGATCGGTTTGCGACGCTGGCTCTCGGCCATCGCCCACTTGAGAAAATCATAATCCTGCCCCTTGATCTTGGGCTCGGTGGGATTGCGGCGGTAAGAATCATAGTCGGTGATGCGGCTCAAATTGTGCTCGGCGGCGTAATCGTACAGATCGGTGCCGGGGTGGGGGGTAAAGAAGGCCGGGCTGTAATAATCGGGGTCAATCTCTTTCATCAGCCGCACCGTGTCCATCACCTCTTCTTTGGTCTCGGTCGGCAGCCCCATCATATAGTTGGCCCAGATGGCAATGCCATACTTGCGGCAGATACGGGCGGCCTGGCGGTTCTGCTCCACGGTGGTGCCCTTGCGGATGAACTTGAGCACGCGGTCGTTGCCGCTCTCAAAGCCGATGAAATACCCGCGCAGTCCGGCCTCGGCCATGCGGGCCACCATATCCTCGTGTTTGACGATGATGTCGGCCCGGCTCTGGCAGAGGAAGGGGATGTCGAATCCCTGGGCGATGTACTTGGCGGTGAACTCCATCACCCAATCCCGATCCTCGGTCAGACAATCGTCGTGGAACATGAAAGAGGCCAGGTGATACCGCTCCACCAGCGAGCGCAATTCGGTGATGACGTTATCCACGCTGCGCCGGCGGGTGCGTTTGCCAAAGAGGTAATCCTCGCCCGGTTTGCAAAAAGCGCAGTTGTAGAGACAGCCCCGCCCGGCGATGACGGTGACGAACGGCGGCGGCAATTCTTGGACGAACGGCACTTCGGGCGAATCGAGATCGTACCCCCACTTGCGCCACTCGTCGAGGAACAGCCCCCGGTCGGTGAAAGGAATGCTGTCCAGATCGGGCGTCTCGCCCCGCAGCACGCGGGAGGTGGGGGCGTCGCCACCTGCGATCAACTGCAACAGTTTGGGGAACGTCACCTCCCCTTCGCCCGTCACCAGATAATCCACGTCGGGCATGCGCAGCGAATCTTCCAGCGCAATTGTGACGTGCGGGCCGCCGACGACGGTGACTATTTCGGGCTTGATCTCTTTGGCGATGGCGATGGCCTGGCGGGCCGGGTTATAGTCCACGCTCATCATCGTCACGCCGATCACGTCGGGGTTCCGCTCCGCCAACACCTGGCGAAAGTGGGCCCAATCGGAGAGCGCCCGCAGGTCTATCAAATTCACGTCGAACCCCTGCGCTTTGGCGGCTCCGCTGAGGGAAGCCAGGCCGTGCGAGATCCAACCGGCCTCCATCCCGCGTTTGAGCGAGTTGAACCCCAGGCCAGCGATGCCGGGGTAAATTAGTGTCGTTTTCAGGTTCATATTATTTGTTCAGATGGGGGAGAGATGGCATGGCGCGGCCAAGCCGCAAATGACCAATGAACAATGACAAATGACCAAATTGGTAGCGTCGCTAAGATTTGCGCGGATAACGCAAATCCTGTAGGGTAATTCTATAGGTGCATTGTTGGTCGCCCTGGGCCAACGAGGCGATGCGGCGCGGGGGAGCACCCAGGAGACTGGTCAACATTGCCGCGTCTATGGCGCAGACCACCTGGTCTTGCCCGGCTACCAGGTCGTAGGGGCAATTGGCAATGTAGAGCCAATACACGTTATCATTCTTTTCCTCATAGTGAGCCAGGTATCCCTGCTCGTTGAGGAACTCGACCACTGCGTACAGCCGGGCGTCGAAATCGTCCCCGGCCGGCACGTTCGCCTGGAGGGCGAGGCGCTCGCCAATTTTCCTCATCATCCGCTCCAACTCGCCGGGCGATGACGTGAGGCGCACCTGGGCCAGGATCAGGCTGGCGAGACGGTCGTATCGTTTGGGGAAAAAAGCACCGGCCTCTTCGGTCAAGGTGTAGACGTGCCTGGGGCGGCCGGGGGATTCGCAGCGGTGGGGTGAAGGTTCGGCGACCAGCCCCTGGTCGCGCAGGATGTCGAGGTGATAGCGCACGGTCACGGCGGTCAGGCCAAGCTGCCGGCTCAGCTCCTCGACCGTCACCCGCTGGCGTTCTTTGATGATATTCAAAATGCGCTCGCGTGTGGCTTGCATTGCCCACATTTTATTACGCTACCAGCATTTTGTCAAATCATCATCGTCATAATTATGTGGGGCCAAGCGGCGATTTGCCCCCCCTTTTCACCTCAAGGCCGGGACAATGATTCTAAAGAGACAATAAACGTCGAACAGCGCCAGCCCGGCGAAAAAAGCGCCCTCGACCCAGGGGCGCGTCCGCCGGGGCAGGATGTCCGCCCAGCGACTCACCCCCAGCGCAACCGCCGTCCCCAGGGGAACGAGGGCCGGGAAAAGGTAACGGCCCTGGTGCTGCAAAAAGGTCAGATTATACCCCAGGTATTCGAGCAGGACGAGGAGGAAAGCGGCCAGGAACAGGAGCGATCCGGCCCGTTGGAACGAGGTCAGCCGGGGGCGACGACGGTCACACAGCCACCACAGGAACCCGGCGGCGAGCAGGGCGGAGAGCAGCGCCAACGCCTGGTAAAAGCGGGCCGGGAGCGGGACGCCCATCCAGCCGAATTGCCCCCAAAAGCTCTGAAACGTCCACCGCACCATGCGGTCCAACAGCCCGCCCCAACCGTGGAGCGCCAGGTAATCGGTGGAGCGCATTTGCCCGGTGACGACCGCGTTGTGGTGCGCGCTCCCGGTCAGATCGAGCCAGCCGTAGGTGAGGCCGTTGCGGACGAACCAGGGGGCGGCAAGCAACAGGGCCGGGAGAAACGTCCAGGCCAATTGTTCCGCTGCCCACCTCCACGTCCGGCGTTCTTGCTGTCGGCGGAGCAACACCGCGACCCCGGCCACCCCCAGCGCGGCGTAGACCGTCATCTTGGTCAGCAGCGCCATTCCCAGCAACAACCCGACCGGCCAGGGCCGTCTCCACCTGCCCCCGGCGTAGAGCAGCAGCGCCCACAGCACACCGCCCATCACCAGTTCTGCCAGGCCGTCGTTTTCCACCCCGGCGCTCATCGCCACGTGCTGCGGGATAAAGGCGACAAAGGCGACGGCCATCAACGCCCAATCGGGCCGGCGGGGGAAGAGCGCCTGCACTGCCCCAAACACGACCGCCAGCAGCGCGGCCCCAATCAGCACCGAGAGCAAGCGCAACGGCAGCACAGCGCCGCCAAAGAGCAGGTAGACCGGGGCCGCCAGCAGGTAATAGAGCGGCGGCTGGTGATCCTCGTACTCCACCGGCGCTATGGAGAGCTGGGGTGGGAAATGCTCCGCTTTGAGCTGCTCCAGATATGCAGCGTCGTAATCGCCGGGTTCGATGACCGGGAATCCCCGTCCCTCGGCCAGGGCGCGGACATAGTTATAGTGAGCCGGTTCGTCGGGAACCTGCCAGAGAGGGGTGAAAGTGGCGTAGAGAGCGCCGATCACCACGTAAACGGCGACGATGATGGACAGCAACAAGCGGGGCGACGAGTTCAGCTTCATAGGGGCTATTGTACCCGCACAGCAGCCGATTGACAAGCAGCCTCAAAGGTGCTATCATATTACCGTCCGCGTCTATGGAGTTATTCAATGTACAATACGAGTGAATGGCGCCCCATCCACTGGGTGCTGGTCAGCATTATCCTCTTGACTTTGCCGTGCTATTGCATCGGTCTCTCTATGCTGGCCTTGAAACCAGAGGTCAGGGAACCGACGCCGACCCCGACCCCCAGCGCGTCGCCCAGCGCCACCTTTACCCTGGAACCGGGAGAGCCGACCGAGACGCTCCTGCCCACCCCCACCCAATGGTTCCCACCAACCCGGACACCGACCCCCATCCCGGCGCTCACCACCACGCCCACGGCGACGAACACCCCGACTCCCACCAACACGCCGACGCCGACGGACACCTCTACTCCGACCAACACGC
>CAYNVC010000093.1:0-8911 GCA_964400615.1 uncultured Anaerolineales bacterium
TTGTGGGTTACTGGACGGGAAGGATGCAGGAAGCGGGGAGCAGGAGGCATGATTCCGCCGCGCTGCGTAAGCAGGAGGCGTGGTGGCTGTGATGTGGTTTCATCGTGTATTTCTCACATTCGTGGTACTCCTATCCGGCAGCATTTCGCATAGTCATTAAGGGTGGCCGCAAAATATCCCTTTTCTTTGTTTTTGGACAAACAAAAGGCTATGCGAAAAAATCTTTCCGTTGCCACACCAAACAGTTGCGTTTGAGAAAGGCAGGTGAAAAATGAGGCAGGAATGGAGCATTAGCGTCACCACACCACTTCAGGCGGCACTGGACGACCCCAACTGCCCCCAGTTCTTGCGCCGCACGCTCACCGCTTCTCTTTCCTGGCAAACCAGAAATATGCTGCTGGTTGGCAAATCTCTCAAGTCGCCCCGCCTGGCCCCGCGCTGGGTGGCCGCGTTGCTGGCGCTGGGCGCTGAAATCTCTGTGGGGGGCGAGCGGGAATTGCTCACCGTGCCGTTGCAGCGCCCGGCGGAGACCATTCACGTCAGGGTGGGGGGGGAGACGCGATACGGCGCGGCTCACGTGGCCCGCACCCCGGCCGACGAGCCTATCGTCGCGGCGGCGGCAGCGCTAGAGATGGATGGCGGCACAGTGCGCCACGCCCGAATCGCCCTCACCGGGGTCTGGCCGGAGCCGGTGCGCCTGGCCCAGGCGGCAGCCCAATTGGAGGGCGGCCCGTTGAGCGCGGAACGTA
Organism: uncultured Anaerolineales bacterium; assembly: GCA_964400615.1. Lineage (GTDB taxonomy): Bacteria > Chloroflexota > Anaerolineae > B4-G1 > B4-G1 > B4-G1. The sequence goes on from CAYNVC010000093.1 coordinate 750, forward strand.
TCCAGGCGGCAGCGGCGAGCGTGGAAAAAGAGGTCACGCCCCGCGCCGATTTCCGGGGCAGCGTCGAGTATCGCCGCGCGATGGCGGGCGTGCTGACCCGCCGCGCCCTGGAAGCCTGCCTGCACCAGGAGGAGAAAAAATGAGTGACGCCGAGACCCTCACGATAAGGCTGACGATCAACGGCCTCCAAAAGCAATTGACCGTAAAGCCCACGGATACGCTGCTGGACGCCCTGCGCTCCGCTTCTTACACCAGCGTCAAATACGGCTGCGGCACAGGCGATTGTGGCGTCTGCACCGTTCTGCTGGATGGTCAACCCGTGCACAGTTGCCAGATGCGGGCCGTCGAGGCGGAGGGCCACCGGGTGGTGACGGTCGAGGCACTGGGTGGAAACTCGCCGGAAAAACCCGGTTTCTATGACCTCCACCCTCTCCAGCAAGCGTTCATCGAGACCGGGGCTATCCAATGCGGCTATTGCACCCCGGCCCAGATTCTAACCGCCAAAGCGCTCCTCGACCGCAACCCCGACCCCAGCGAGCAAGAGATCCGCGAGGCGGTGAGCGGGGTGCTCTGCCGCTGCACCGGGTACGTCAAGATCGTGCAGGCGGTAGAGCGGGCAGCGGCGGTCATGCGCGGCGAGCAAGTGGAGCCGTTCGCGCCGGTCGAAGCCACCCTGTCCCCCGACGAATCGCCCGCCGACCTGTTGGGCAAGTATTATCGCGTCTCCGGCGATGGGAGTTACCCCCGTCCTCCGCTGGTCATCTCGCCGCCGGATATGGAGCGGCTGAACGTGGTCGGCCGGCCAGAACCAAAGGTGGACGGGGTCAAGCTGGCGGCGGGGCGGCCCGTCTTTACCGACGACGTTAAAATGGAGGGCATGCTCTACGGCGCACTGTTGACCAGTCCGCACGCCCACGCCCGCATCACGGCAATTGACGCCAGCCGCGCCCGCGAGTTGGAGGGCGTCCACGCGGTTCTGACTTACCAGGACATCCCCCGCGTCAAGTACGCCACCGGCGGGCAGAGCCATCCCCAGCCGCCCCCCTTCGACCAGGTAGTCCTGGACGACAAGGTGCGCCACGTGGGCGACCGGGTGGCTATCGTCGCCGCCGAGACGCCGGAACTGGCCCGCCGGGCGCTGCGCCTGATCGAGGTCGAGTACGAGCCATTGCCTCACGTCCTCGATCCAAAAGAGGCAATGCGGGAGGGCGCGCCGGTCATCCACGACGAGCCGGACACAGAAGGCATCTACGACCGGCAGCGGAATATCGTCCATCACATCGAGGCCGAGGTCGGCGACCGGGAGGAGCAGTGGGCCAGGGCCACGCACGTCTTTGAGGGCGAGTACCGCACTCCGCAGCAACAGCAAGCGCACCTGGAGCCGCACGTCTGCATCACTTATTGGGACGAGGACGGGCGGCTGGTGGTTCGCTCCAGCACCCAGGTTCCCTTCCACATTCGTCGTATGCTCGCCCCGCTCATCGGCCTGCCGGTCAAGCAGATTCGGGTGGTCAAGCCCCGCATCGGCGGGGGATTTGGCAACAAGCAAGAGATGATTTTAGAAGACCTGTGCGCCCATCTGACCATCGCCACCGGCAAACCGGTGCGGATGGAATACACGCGCCGCCAAGAGTTCACCAGCTCCCGCAGCCGTCACCCCCAGATTATGCGCTACAAAATCGGCGTCACGGACGATATGGAGGTGGTCGCCACCGAGCTGTACCTGATCGGCGACACCGGCGCTTACGGCACGCACGGCCTGACGGTGCAGATGGTGGGCGGTCAAAAGGGGCTGACGCTCTACAACGCCCCCTATTCCAAATTCGTCTGCGACGTGGTCTATACCAACAAGCCAACGCCGGGCGCCTACCGGGGGTATGGCTCGATGCAGTGCCACTTTGGCATCGAGACGTTAATGTCCGAGATCGCCGACCGGATGGGCTGGGACGTGGTCGAGTTCAAACGCCGGAACTGGATCAAGCAGGGGGAGGAGCTACTGGTCGCCAAAGCGCTGGGCGAGGGCCGGGAGGGGTTCACGCAGGTCATCCGCTCCAACGGGCTGGCCGAGTGCGTCCGCGTGGGGCTGGAAGCGGTGGATTGGTATGAAAAGAGGAAACAGGGAGACAAAGGGACAAGAAGACGCGGCATTGGCATGGCGGTGATGTTGCACGGCAGCGGCATCGCCGGGCTGGATATGGCTTCGGCCACGCTCAAGATGAACGACGACGGCTCCTTCAATCTCCTCATCGGCGCGACCGACCTGGGGACCGGCTCGGACACCATCCTGGCCCAGATGGCGGCCGAGGTGCTGGGCATCCCCGTGAGCGACCTGATCGTTTATTCTTCGGACACCGACTTTACCCCGTTCGACAAAGGGGCCTATGCCAGCAGCACCACCTACATCAGCGGCGGGGCGGTGCGCAAGGCCGCGCTCGATGTGGCCGGGCAGATCAAGGAACAGGCCGCCGTTATGCTCGACCTGACGAGTACGGAGGGAATGGAGCTGCGTGACCGGCGCGTGTTCCTGCCGGACGGCAGATCGCTCACGTTGGAGCAGATCGCCCTGAGCAGCCTGCACCAACAGAACCAGCACCAGATCATTGCCAGCGGCTCGCACATGAGCTACGAGTGCCCGCCCCCGTTCGGCGCCCAGTTCGTCGAGTTGACCGTGGACACCGAGACGGGACAGGTGACGGTGGAGCGGATACTGATGGTGCTGGACGTGGGCCGGGTGATCAACCCCATCACCGCGTCGGGCCAGGTGGAGGGCGCTTTGCAGCAGGTCTTGGGCTTTGCCCATTGTGAAGAGATGGTGTATCATGACGACGGTCGCATGGCTAATCCGGGCTTTGGCTCTTACCACATCTACAAGGCAAACGAGATGCCCGAACTAGAGGTCATCTTTGTGCAGACGGAGGAGCCGAGCGGGCCGTTTGGGGCGAAATCGGTCTCGGAACTGCCGATGGATGGGATTGCTCCCGCAATGGCGGACGCAATCCACAATGCGACCGGGGTTTGGATGAGGGAGGTCCCGTTCACGCCGGAACGGGTATGGCGGGCGTTGCGAGAGTAGGGCAAGTTGCCAACTTGCCACGGACATAATTTACCAAATTGCGCCACCAGTAGGGCAAGTTGCCAACTTGCCACAGACGCAATTTACCAAATTGCGCTACAAGAGAAAAACAATGAACTCAGAACGCACTACACAATTCAAAAAACTCGTCGGCAAACTCGCCGCTTCACGTCTGATGGGCTGGATTGCCAACTTGCCGCCAATTGCCTGGCTGGCGCGCACCGTCACCCGGACGTTGGTGAAGCGGAGCATTGGGTCAACCTCCACCACTCGAGTTTCCACACAAAAGCCAGTTGGGGTTGGCCTGGAGGTCACGCTGCAACAGATCGTCCGCGATATGGTCGAGGCGCTGGATTACGTCGGGGCTATGGTGGCTACCTACGAGCAAGGAGATACGCTCCCCGTGCGGGCCTTTTACATAGATCCAAACCTGGCGACCGGGGAGCAGATACGCGAGTGGGAGCAGGAGCTATCCAAATACTCGGAGCAGCGCTTGAGTATCACCGACCCGGAAATTGCCAGGGTGTACGTGTACCAGGACGAATACCAGGGCAATCTCAGCGTGCGGGCTTTCAAAGCCGGCGGGCCGGTCATCAGCGATGCCCTGTACGACCTGTTCACGCCGGTCGTGCCCCCGGTTTCCAGGCCGGTCATTGCCGGAATCCAGCAGGCCCTGGGCATTCGGCAGGTCATAGCCGTCCCGTTTTTCCTGGAGACGACGGTGGACGGGCAAATCGAGAGAGAATGTGTCGGTGATCTCTTTGTAGCCAAACGGGGCGAGATCTCGGAGCGGGACAGGTTGATTCTATCGGCTTTTGGCCGCCAGGCTGCCGCCGCAATCGAGAGCGAGAGGCGGCGCTTGCACATCCAGGTGGCCCAAAAGATCGTTTTCGAGATGCAGGCCAGCCTGAACGACGAGGAACAGGTGTTGCAACAAATCGTGGACGGGGTAGTTTCTGACCTGGGGTACGCGGGCGCTATGGTGGCTACTTATGAACTGGACGACTCGCTGCCGGTGCGGGCCATTTGTGTCAACCCCAGCCTGGCGACCAGGGAGCAGATACACAAATGGGAGGAGGAGATATCCAAATACTCGGAGCAGCCGTTGAGTATCACCGACCCGGAAATTGCCAGGGTCTATGTTCACCAGGACGAGTGTGAGGGCAATCTCAGCGTGCGGGCCTTCAAGGCCGGGGGGCCTGTCACCAGCGATGATTTGTACGACCTGTTCACCCCGATTGCGCCTTTTGCCTCCCGCCCGGCGGTCAAGGGCATCCAGCAGGCGTTGGGCATCCGCCAGGTAATAGCCGTTCCTTTCTTTCTGACCGTTTTCAGCGACGAACAACCACACAGCGAATGTGTCGGCAACCTCTTTGCCGCTACCAGGTCGCGGAAACTCGGTAGAGGAGAGATCGAGTTATTAGAGGCATTTGCCCAACAGGCCGCAGCCGGGATTCGGAACGCGCGGCTCTATCGCAAGGCGGAGGAACGGCGTCAGGTGGCGCAAGTGTTTGGCAAGATGGCCTTTAGCGCGGCTGCGTTTGTGCACACCCTACGCAATCACATTGCAGCCTTCCAGACGCACCTGCACCTGGTGCAGGTGGCTCCTCCCGACCGGCGCGACGAGATCATTGATTTGAGCGACAAGATGCTCTACCGTCTCAACGAGGCGGCCGAGATTTTGAACCATCTGCACGAACCCTGGCACGAGACGCCCGATGTCCCAACCGACGTCAACATCTGCCTGGATCGGGCGCTCAAGAGAGTCGTGCGCAACCTGGATGAATTTCAGGAACGGGAAAGTATCACCGTGGACGTTTCCCTTTCGAAAAATCTACCGCCGGTGAAAACGTCGCCGGAAATGCTCGCCGAGGCGTTCAGGGTGTTGATCAAGAACGCCATAGAGGCAATCCAGGAAAAAGGACAGGGGGGGGCGCTGCAAGTCGAAAGTCGCCTGAGCGGCAGCTCGGTCGTCGAAATCTCGTTATCCGATAACGGTATGGGGATCAAACCGGAAAATATGGGCAAGGTGTTCGAGCTGCGCTGGTCCACCAAAGGAACCGGAATGGGATTTGGGCTTTTCTGGACCAGAGAGTACGTGGAAGGTTTGGGGGGCAGTATTCAGGTCGAAAGCACCTGGGGGGAGGGGACTGTGTTCCAGGTGCGGATTCCCTCTTCGGTCAGATAGTCTTTACTGGACACTGGCGTTTTTGTTCTAGTGACCCCGTGATTGAAATCACTGCTGGCGCAGCCCTACGGCTGCCCGCCCGCGCAGGCGGGCACGTCCACGGAGGTGGATGTCCGGCCAACGGCCCGCCAGCAGTGACTTTTACAGAGCGAACGACACACGCACGGTATCTGGGTTATTTTTCAAGATGCAACAGCCGTCCACAAGGCTCAAAAGCGGCTAAAGCCGCTACTACGAACCTCGATAATTTTGCGGCCAGGATGGTCGTGTTCCGCTATTGGACAATCACCTCTACCGGCCCCAGCAGCCTGAACCCGTTCCCATCGCGGAACTGGATCACCAGCCAAAGGTGATACGTGCCGGGGGCACTGATCTTGTCGTGCATCTGGTCCTTGTGGTAAAAGTGCTGGTTGGGCGAGAATTCCGAGTACGTCCAGCTCTTTTGCACCGCCCCCGTTTCTTCCACCTGCACCCCCAGGTATTCGTACTCGACCGGGACGCTGGTCTTGTTGGTGATCCACATATGGAACCAGATCGGGGTGCCCAATTGGTATGGCCCCGGCGCTCCTTCGACCTCGAACTTTTCCGGGTGCAGGCCCCGCACGTCGGTCGAGGCGGGTGGGGCGCTGGTCGGTGACGGCGGTGCGGTCGGTGGGACGGCAGTCGCCGGTGGAGCGGTCGGCGCGGGAGGCGGCTCGACCTGGGCCACACCGTCCGCGTTCGAGGCCGTCACCAGATCGCCGAACACCCAGCCCGCCGCGCCGTTGTAGCTGATCTGCCACCAATCCCCGTAGCGACCGGTCACGTCGGCCTGGCTGCCCGGTTCGAGATACCCCAGTTTGGTATAATTCGTGCCCGGCCCACTGCGCACGTTCACCCCTCCGCTGCCGACTGTGACGCCCGGCTTGACCGGCGGCGCGGTCGGCGGGACAGCAGTTGGGGAAACTGCGACAGGCGCGGGTGTGTCGCTGGGGACGATGGCGGGCGTGGTGGGAGCGGGCAGCGGTGTAAAGGTAGGGTACAGAATTGGGGTGGGGGGGATATTGGTCGCCGGTACGCCGGTGGCCTGCGCCACCTCTTTTTTGCCCGGCCACGCAGGTTGCACGAAACCGATCCAGACCAACCCAACCCCCAGTCCCACCAGGATGATCCACCCCAGGATGCTCCACACGCCTGGCCCGCGCCGGGGTTCAAAACTCGATCTGCTTCTCATTTACTATTGCCCTCCTTCACGCTACAGCGAATGGAAACCGGGCATATCTTAGCACAGGGCATCCTTGTCGTCAAGCCATCACGGTTTTGGCTACAACACCTCTTCCAGCCTGATCCCGCGCTCCTGCGCCCGCTCGACCATCCACTCGCTGTTATTGGCGGGCGGGGGCGTGACCTGTGGGCGCTGCTCCAGGCTAAGAGCGCCAGTGGAACAGGACGAGACGCACAACCCACAGCCCACGCAGCGCACCACGTCCACCAGGCAGATCCCGTCCGGCACAGAGAGCGCCCCAAACTGGCAGCGTGCGACGCAGTCGCCACACCCGGCGCACGCCTCCTCGTCCACGGTGGCGCGGAAGCCGGAGCTGGCGATGGCGCTGGGAGCGCCGAACTCGGCCACGCCGCGCAGCACCCCGCAGGAGCAGGTGCAGCAGTTACAGATATAGTGGATTCCGTCCCGATAGTTGCCGGGGCAATGCACCAACCCGGCATCCTCCGCCAGATGCAGAATGTCCAGCGCCTCCTCTTTGGTCAGGGGCCGATCCACCGGGCTGTGGTCGAACATCCCCTCCACCGGGGCCATGACCATACAGACCTCGATGGGGTGGTCGCATCCCTTACCGATCAGCTTTTGCTGGACGCGGCAAATGCAATCACGCACGCCCCACGATTTGGCGCTCTCCACTATGGCGCTGGCCTGCTCGTAGGGGGAGATTTCCAGCTCGTGGGGAATCGCTTCCTCGACTGGGATGACGCGGTGGACGGCAACGGCGGCGCTGGCAAAACCGCCGCCGCGCGTCTCCTGGTAATACTGCTCGAACAGCGCCGCCAGCTCCGCGTCCATGCGGCCCAGCTGCTCCTCGTAAATGCCGACCACAAAGGGCATCAGGCCAAAGAGCAGTTGCCCCTTGCCTTTCTCGAAGCGGATCAGCCCGTGGCGCACCATTCCTTTGAGTGTGCGTTGGGTCGCCCTGGGGTCGAGGTCGAGCCGCGCGGCGATGTCGGCAGCCGGCTCGGGGGTCAGGCGCATAACGGCGGCCAGCCGGGCCTCGTCTGGTGCAAAGATTTTTGCCAGCAGGCGCAACTCGACCCCGCTCTCGGTGGCCGGAAAGCCGTTGGGAATGGCGTCCAGCCGTTGGGCCAGATCGCGGTAGACGGTTTCGTGTTCGGGCATTTCTTCTCTCCTCTAATCGGATCGCGGGCATCCTGCCCGCATCGTATTACGCCAGCAGTTATAAACGCGAGCACAGTTCCGAGTTGGGCATCAGCGGTTTCGGAACGCGGGCATCCTGCCCGCATCTGCGCCAGCGGATTATAAACCAGATCGCGGTTTTGTCCACCGCCTGGTCTGCGTTCAGTCAGTTTCCAACTTCCGACTAGATATATTATGTAAACAAGATACCGAATTTACATAAGTAACTTGACATAACAACGAATTTGTCAGCAAAGTATTGAAATGCTCCACTGACCGCAAAAAACCGTTCGATTACGGCTATCTAGCCACATGCGGCCAGGATGGCCGCGTTCCCAGCACCACCACCACGGATCGCGGCCATCCTGGCCGCATGTGAACGGTGTACGTCTAACAAAGGCTTGCTCGCTTGCCGCTTTGTGTTAGAATAGTGATTCATCCAAAAATGCCGTCGAACAGAATGGTTTGTGTCCAGATTTTATTATGTCAAGTAAATT
>CAYNVC010000094.1:0-8866 GCA_964400615.1 uncultured Anaerolineales bacterium
CCCCCTCCCCGTCCCCTTGTCCCCTCGTCCCCTTGTCCCCTTGTCCCCTTGTCCCCTTGCCTCCCTGTCCCCTTGCCTCCTTATCTCCCTGTCCCTCCTCATCCCCTGGACGACCATCCGCCCCACCTTTGCGCCCCCGCGCCTGCTCTCCCCTGCCCAAGCCGCCGCGACGGTCGAGCCGGCGGGACTCGTCTTTGGCGACTCGGCCCGTCTCCTGGGGATCGCGTTGGACAGCCCCTCCGTAGCGCCAGGCGACACGTTGACCGTCCGCGCTTGCTGGGAAGCGCTGGCCCCTATGGAGCGAGATTACACCGTCTTTATTCACCTGCTGGGGCAGGAGGACGAGCGCGTGGCGGAGCGGTATACCTACCCCGGCCTGGGGAGCTTTCCTACCTCGCTCTGGCCGGCCGGCCAGGCTTTCTGCGACCTCTACCGGGTACGGGTCGAGGACTGGGTCGCCGTTCCAGAGCTATACGATTTGCTGATCGGCCTCTACGATGCCTCCACCGGCGAGCGACTACCAGCCCATCACTCTGACGGGACACCGGCCGGATTCCCGATTTCGACCCAGGTGCGCGTCGCGCCCGCGCAACCGCTCGCCATTTCCCCCCAGCATCCACTGGACTACCGGCTGGGCGAGGAGATCGCGTTGGTGGGGTACGATCTCTCCGGGCCGGTTCGGTCGGGCGCACCTGTGACCGTCACCCTGTACTGGCGCTCCACCGGGCATCCCCAGGGGAACTATGTTGCCTTTGTCCACTTTACCGATGGCGACGGGCAACCGCTGGCCCAGCACGACGGGTATCCGCGCTACGGGCGCTACCCCACCCCCGCCTGGCACGCGGGCGACCTGATCCCCGATGAGCACGTTCTACAAATACCCCCGCTCGCCGCCGGACAGCGGACGCACCTGGCAGCCGGTATGTATCTCCCGGCCACGTTGGAGCGGTTGCCCGTGACGGGGCCGGAGGGGCTGTTGCCCGACGGCCTCGTTCCACTGCGCGTGGATCTGGAATAAAAAAAGAACCCGGGTTTTTTCCAAAAAACCCAGGTTCTCGTCCACCCAATCCCGGCAGTCTACGCGCCAACCAGCTTGAGCAACGCCTCGATTCCGTAATACCCGGCCAGAGCAAAAGCCGTGCTCTTGATCACCTTGCCGGCTGCACAGCTCACCAGAAATTTCCACACCGGGAAGCGCAGCATACCGGCGGCAATGCCGCTCAAATCAAAGACGGGGTTGGGAATCAGAGCCAGGATAAAAATGGGCAGTACCCCGTACCGCTGCATCCAGCACGTCAGATGGTCGTAGACCGTGTTCCCATCAACCCAGGTCTGGCCGCTGTAACCGGCCATATAACCGGTCATCTCCCCCAACGCCTGGGCTATTCCGCCGACCAGCCCCACGATCAAGGGGTTAAAGACCCCCCCCATCAAAAAGATAAAGGCCAGCCCAGGCAAGGGGAAAACGAGTGTGGCGTCGCCGATCAGCGCCACCAGAAAAACGGCCACGTAACCATATTCTTCCAAATCCTGGATGCGGTCACGGAAATAGAGCGCTGCTCCGGTGGAGGCAAGCAAGACGACGATGGTCAGCGCCTGCACGGCCCGCAGTCGCCAGGTGGGTGGAGGAGGGGGGACAACGTGGTCGTTCACGTCGCTCGCAGTGGCGCACCCAGGCGCACGATTCTGGCCCCACCGCCGCGTTCTCCGGCGATAGCGTTGCGCGTGTCCACGACCAGGTCGGCGTGCCGCGCCACACGCTCGTAATCCACGTTGCGGTGGTTGGTGACGATGACGACGCAATCGGCAACGGCCAACTCTTGCTCCGTCAACTCGACCGATTCCAGCGTGACCCGCTCGCGGTGGAATACGTCGCCGCCTACCTGAAAACGCGGCACGTAGGGATCGTGGTAGAACACCCGCGCTCCACGGCTCAACAGCAACTCGATGACCCGTTTGGCGGGTGAGTTGCGGGCGTCGTCAATATTGGGCTTGAAGGCCACGCCCAGCACCAACACACGCGCACCGCGCAGCGGCTTTCCGCGCAGCGAAAGGGCCTGTGATGCCAGGTCAACGACGTGGTGGGTCATCGCCTGGTTGACCTCGCCGGCCAACTCGATGAACTCGGTATAGTAATCGTACTCGCGTGCCTTCCAGGAGAGATAATAGGGGTCTATGGGGATGCAGTGTCCGCCTACCCCAGGGCCGGGGTAAAAGGGCATAAAGCCAAACGGTTTGGTGGCGGCGGCCTCGACCACTTCCCAGAAATCAATTCCCATACGTTCGGTCAGCAGGGCCAACTCGTTCACCAGAGCGATGTTGACGGCGCGGAAGGTATTTTCCAGCAGTTTGGTCAGTTCGGCGGCGGCGGGTGACGAGACCGGGTGTACCGGTGCGCCCATCTGGCGCAGCAGGTCGGCCGCCAACTGGGTGCACTCTGGCGTCAGCCCCCCCACGACCTTGGGGGTGTTGTAGGCCGACCATTGCTTGTTGCCGGGGTCGATCCGCTCCGGCGAAAAGGCCAGGTAGAAATCCACCCCGGCTTTGAGGCCACTCTGCTCCAGAACCGGCTGGACGATCTCTTCCGTCGTGCCGGGGTAGGTGGTGCTCTGCAAGACGATCAGTTGGCCGGGCTGCAGGCGCGGCAGTATGCCCTGGCTGGCGGATTCGATGTAGGAGAGATCGGGGGCACGCTGGGCATCGTAGGGGGTGGGGACGCAGATGAAAATTGCATCTACCCGGCGCAGTTCATCATAGTCAGACGTGGCGGTGAGGCGGCCAGACTGGATGTGAGGGGCCAGGTCGTCATCGGGAACGTCGGGGATGTAGCTTTTGCCGGCGGCGACGGAATCCACCTTGCGCTGGTCCACGTCCAGGCCGGTGGTGCGGAACCCAGCTTTGACGAACGCCGTCGCCAGGGGCAGGCCGACGTATCCCAGGCCGATGACGGCCACGTGAGCGGTGCGATCAGAGATTTTATCTTGCAAGTTTAGCATAGCTGTCCTCGTTAATTTGTCTCTTGGTTCCAAAAGGGGGGATGCTCGAAACGGTACAGACCGTAGAGTCCGGCCAGGGAGACACAGCCGCCGACGACGTACCCTTCGGCAACAGAGGCCCTGGTGACGAACACGGCGAGCACACCCAGGATAAAGGAGACCACGTAGAGGGTCAAAACGGCTTCGCGCTGGGTCAGCCCTGCCGCCACCAGGCGGTGCGAAGTATGGTCGGTGCCGGGCGTGGTGGCCGGGTTCAAGCGCCGCCGCAACCGGGAGAGGATGACGAGCGTGGTATCGAAAATTGGCAGCCCCAGCACCAGTACCGGCACCATCCAGGTGACAAAGTTGACGTTATCGGGAAAGCGCAATTTGACGCCAATCGCGGCCAGGGTAAACCCCAAAAATTGGGAGCCAGAATCCCCCATAAATATGCTGGCCGGGTTGAGGTTGTAGAACAAGAAACCCAGGCAGGCCGCCAGCACGGCGACCGAGAGCGCACCAACCAGGTATTGCCCACTGAAGGAGCACATCAGGGCGAAAAAAGCGGCCGCGATTGCCGAAACGCCCCCCGCCAGGCCATCCATATTGTCCAGAAAGTTGATCGCGTTGGTGATGAAAACGACCCACAGTACGGTGACGGCCAGGTTGAGTGCAGGTTGGTGAAAAGTGCCGACGTGGATGCCGTTGACGTAGAGCAACAACGCCGCCAGCACCTGGATCAGCATTTTGACCAGCGGGCGCAGCCCCCAGCGGTCGTCTATCAGCCCCATGAATGAGACACCAGTGGCCCCGACGAGGATGGCGCCAAACTGGGTAAACTTGTAGCGCTCTCCCAGGGCAACCGTCACGGCGACGACCGCCAGGTAGATGGCCGCTCCTCCCAGGCGCGGGACGGGGCGCTTGTGGACGCGCCGCGTGTCTGGCCGGTCTATGAACCCGACCCGCGCGGCCAACCGGCGGGCCGCCGGCGTCGCACCCATCGCCAGCACCAGTGCGCCGGCAAAGACCAACAGATAATTAGTCACGGTTGCCCTTCCAATGCCGCTTGCAACTGCGCTATCATAGCCTGGACGTTGGCCTGCTGATCCTCTGGGGCTGCCTCGAGTGCCATCTGCGCCTGAGAGAGGGCCGCGTCGTTCTGGCCGAGCTGGCTGTAGACGATAGCCAGGATGCGGTGGGTGTCCCAGGCGTCGGAGGCTTCAGGGGCCAACTCCAGGTTGCGCTGGAGGGCGGACACGGCCTCGTCGAGGCGGCCTAGCTGGGCATAGATGGAGCCGAGCACGCGCCAAACCTGGGCGCGTTTGGGGTTGAGCTCGAGCGCCTGCTCGTAGGATTGGGCCGCCTCCTCCAACTGATTCTGCCTCATGTACGTGTCCCCCTTGAGGAGCCAGACGTCGGTCAGGCGCGGGTCGATCTCTAACGCCCGGTCGTATGCCTCGAGCGTTTTGGTGATGTCGTCATGGCTGGCATAGATGCTGGCCTGCACTTTCCACCAGGTATCGGCAAAGTCCGAGTCTATTTCCAGCGAGTGGGAGCACCTGGCCTGAGCTTGCTCTATATCTCCCATACTTAGATAAAGAATGGCCCACTCGTTCCAAAGGATGGCATTTTGCGGGCTGAGTGAGGTGGCAATTTCGTAATTCTCGGCCGATTTTTGGAACAGTTCCTGGCGTGCAGCGGGGTCGGAGGTGAAATCCACCCAGCGGCGGTACATGCGGGCCAGGTTGGCAGAGTGATCTGTGTTGAGGGGGTTGATCTCGCGGGCCTCGAGCAACGTCTGTTCAGTTTTCTTCATCACGTTGTCCCGCACAGCCGGGTCATCTATAGTCGAGGCGAACTCTAAATAGGCCCGTCCCAGGTAGAGGTAGTAAAAGTCCTCGTCCATGGCGAGAGCGATAGCGTGCTTGTAATGTTCGATTGCTACCTGCCACTGTCTCCCACTATCGTAGGGAGAAGCCTGTTTGTAGACGATGTCGGCCTGGATGGGGCGCAGGTTGGTCGTGGTAGATATGGCAACGGCCAACACTGCCAGCACGACGAGCGCGATCACACTGCCCGGCTGCGTGGGTTTCCACGTTCGGCGCCGTATCCCCAGGAAAAGGGCCAGCCCCCCGGCGATCAGCGTGAAAAAGATAAAGACGTAATAAGAGGTCAGGAACCCGGCGACGTGGTCGGCCTGTGCGAGTACATCCTGCATAGTCATATTGTTAGCCATTTGCGCCTGAGAGCGCAACATTGCGGCCTGGCTGCCGGCCAGCACCAGGGCGAATCCCGTTCCCACCGTCAGTGAGACCAGCAGGTACAGCATCGCCGCCAGGCCCCCATCTCCCTTGTGCTCGCGGAACGCGCCGCTCTTGGACATTTCGGAGATGAATATGACCGCGCTCATGAGCCAGGTCAGGCCAAATATCAACAGTGCACCGTAGGAGGTACGGCTGTGTTGCGCCGGCAGGACGGTGAGCGCACGCCAGACGATGCTCGCGGGTTTCGTCAGACGCTCGGCGTTGGTGATGAAATCGAACGCAAGTGTGCCCAGGATAAAACCGCCGATGAGCGAGATGGTCAACACGGTTCCCAGCCATGTTGGCAGGGCGGATTTGGCGGGAGAGGGTGGCGCAGCCCGGCGGCGTTTCCTGTTTTTCCTGCTTCCTGCCTCTTGCCTCTTGCTTCCCACCTCCTGCCTCTTGCCTTCCGCTTCCCGCTCGCCGATGAGGTTCAGTCCCACCACGACCAGTATCCCGGCGCAGGCCCAGAAAGTGGTGCGCGTGGAAGCAATGGCGATCCCAAAGTTGATCTCGGCAAAGTGAGCTATCACGGTCGTCAGGATGCTGGCTAACAAGATGAAATGAGGATGAAAAGAAAATGCCTGGGGTTCAGCGTTCCACTCGGTAAAGGCATAGATTATCAAATAGAGCGCCAGCCCAATGATAATGCCGATGGGGATAGCCAGGCAAAAGAAATGGGGCGCAATGAGAGGCACGATAGTTGCCGTCGCGACGATTGCGCCGCCGGCCAACAATCCAAAAAAGAGCCACCGTCGCCAGTCGGCGGGGATAAAGCCCATCCAGTGCAAGGCAAAGTAGAACACACTGCCAAAAAGCCACAGGTAGGCGATAAAGCCCAAAAGCCCCGTGATCACCAGCGAGTCCATCGTCTCGTTGTGTGAGCGGTCGGGGGAAGCGGTGCGCGATTCATAGTGCCCCAACAGCGGTGGGTAAAAGCCATTGTAGGCCACGTACATGGATTCCGGCCCGTAACCGACCAGCGGGCGCAGAGCGTTGAGTGGATCGGGGTGGCCTGAAGGGTGATCCTGGGTCGGCGGATATTGGATTGGGGGATGGGGCTTGATGAGATCGAATGCCCCTTCCCAAATGAGATTACGCACCATGCCAGTGCCGCCCTGGTACTGTAGTATCCGAGCCACGCGATTCAATGGTGTGGACAAGGCCCACTCGTGGATCTGGCCGTGGAGGTTGATGAGCAGAAAGCCAACCGTGGAGACAAGTACGAGCGCCAGCGTGCCCAGCCACAGCGTCCGCCACACTCGCCGTCCGATGATGCGTTGCAAGGCCAGCATGACGACGAGCGCCCACACACCAATGCTGGCCATGAGGCCCACCATTGGCCCCCGGCTTTGCGAGTACCAGATGGCAATCAGTTCGACCGCGGCGATAAAGATGTAGCCGGCTGCGCGTGGAATGTCGGCCCAATTTGCCTCATCGTCGCTCAGGATGGCTTTGAAACTCTCCGCTATCCGGCCCACGGTGAGGGAAAACGTCATGATCAGATAGGCGGCGACGAAAATAGCGTTGCCCATGTTGGAAGCCACCCGCTGGGTCACGTCTCCACCCCAGGGGAGCGGATCCAGTTTGTTGTGCTGGATCAGGCCATAGAGCGCGACGGGCAAACCGTTGACGATCAGCACCGTGATCAAGCGGTCGAGTTGGGCACGAGTGCGTAGCCCTTGCAGGACAATGAGGAACAGCACAATGTAGGATAGCGTGGTGTACGTACCTTGCAGCCGCTGGTAGGAACCCAAAAAGCTGACGCGGGGTGTGACGGAGAGCAGAGTGCTGAGCAGGTAAACGACGACTGTAAAGAGGGTAGGGAGCACCAGTGGCGTATGCCAATCTATCTCGATGCCCTGTTGCCCGGCGGTCCGTTCTGCGATGTACCTGACCAGCCAGATGGCGGCCATGACGACGGCGAGTGTACGCAGCGCGGTCAGTTTGTCTGGCTCGAACACACGGCTGGAGTAGACGTTGAAAAAGAGTGGCGTGATGATAACGGCCAACAGCCAACCCATCTCGAGAATTTTGTCGCAGAACGCGCTCAGCTTGGTAGAATTGGTTCTCACTTTAGGCTCCTTTGACATTTAACGAAAAGCTCAGCGGCAATTACAAAACCCACCCTGTCACTTGGACCAGATTGTGCAAATCGCGCCCGCTTTCGCGGGTGCCGTAGCCGCTGTCCGATGCAGACGGGGTCAGGCCACAAATTTATTATATCCCAAGTACATCACCCACCCGGCAAAAAAAGCCATATAACTGGTGACATGAAACTTGAGCACATAATGAGTCCAAGTCCCACTCTCTTGTCGCTTGTACAAACGATACGCTATCAAGTTGGCTAACGAGCCAATTAAACTCCCAAAACCGCCAACACTTGTTCCCCATAACAGTGCCTGCCAATGATTTGTAAAATCCGCAACCAATAATGCGGCAGGCACGTTGCTAATCACCTGGCTGAGTAATGCCGACAGCAAAAAAACATGATGGGGGTGAGCTAACGTAGTAGATAAAATGACTTGGAGATTATCGGTAAACCCAAAGAAAAGAATAAAAGTGACCAGCAACAAATAATCTACCTGTACTTGGCCCCGCTCCAACACCAAAATAGATGACAGGATTATCCATCCCACAAACAACGGCAGCACCTGGATTATCGCTAAAATGAATATCACCAGTGCACCAATGTAGAAACACCCTGATACAGAGATATGTGTATTTTCAGATGGCTCTAACAGAGACTGACTTGGTCTCGCCTTTTTGGAAAACATGAAAGCAATAATGATCAGAAATCCCAAGCTGGATAATGAAAACGGCGCTATTGTACTTACAAACTGCCAGAATGGAATTCTATAATGCCAATACAGAAATAAATTTTGCGGGTTGCCAAATGGTGATAACGCTGACCCCGCGTTCGCAGCCAACGTTTCCAAAATAATTATCCATTCCTTGTGCTGCACGTGGAGCGATAATGTTACAGGGACTATTGCCAATAAGGCAACATCGTTGGTCACTACCATTGAAAAAGCAAAAGTCGCAAGCAGCAATTTTAACAACAAAAAATTGCCTCGCTCCATTCCAGATGCAATATTAGTTAACACATTATGCTTTTGCAGCCCGGCAGTTATCGCAAATAACACCAACAATGCGTACAGCGTCTCATAGTCCGACGCATCATAATCCGGAATTCGTCTTAACAAAACCGATGTGGATAGTACCCCGACGAGCGATACAGACAACAACCATTCTTCTTTAACGAATACAAGCCATTTAGATTGTTTCATTTGGATGCGTTTCATTTCAGTTGGGGCCAAGCCTGAAAGACCCAGTGATGGATACGCCGTGAGCGCAAAGCCCCCAGCGCCGCATGTTCACGGCGGCGCGGTCCATACGAATACCCGCCAACTCATTTGAAACACACCCGTTTCATCTGTACCTTGCGCACTGACAAAACAGGTCATCGTCTTGCGCACTCGTAGCGCGGCCGGGTGCAAACTGTATAATGGCATCTCTCACAGTGAAGCTAACAACGGAGGGGGAAAGAGACGAATGATTTCCTCTGCCCGCGCGATAATTATCTCA
>CAYNVC010000095.1:0-8853 GCA_964400615.1 uncultured Anaerolineales bacterium
ACCCTAGTTTATCACAGAAAGGCAATGTGTCAAAACCACTATGATCGAGTACTAGAACGAATGAGGAAAGGAACGAATTTTTCCTTGCCGACGTTGTCCGCGCAGGTGTTTCCAGCGACCGAGGTCGCCCCTCGTGGGCTTGCAGCCGGTCGTCCCCCTGCGGGGACGAGGTCGCCGCAGGCCCCGCCCGCGCAGGCGGGCGGCCAGCCAGCGGCTCGCCAGAGGCGATTTCAATCGCCGCATTCAGCGACCGAGGTCGCCCCTGGCGGGCTGAAGCCGGTCGTCCCCCTGCGGGGACGTGCCCGCCCGCGCAGGCGGGCGGCCAGCCAACGGCTCGCCAGGGGCGATTTCAATCGCCGCGACCGAGGTCGCCAGAGGCGATTTCAATCGCAGAGTAGAAAACAGAGGTGAAACATTATGGAAAAAGAAACCGTCATCCGCATGGCCCACGGCGCGGGCGGCAAAATGATGAACGACCTCATCCGCGATACCTTTGCCCCGCCCCTGGATAACCCCTACCTGCGCCAGATGGCCGACTCGGCCGTCATCACCCTCGCCAACTTGCCACCCGTCCCCCTGCGTCTGGCTATCTCGACCGATTCCTTCACCGTCCGTCCCCTCTTTTTTCCCGGCGGCGACATTGGATCGCTGGCCGTCCACGGCACGGTCAACGACGTGGCGATGAGCGGCGCCCGCCCGCTCTGGCTCACCGCCGGATTCATCCTGGAAGAAGGGCTGGAGATGGACGTGTTGGAGCGCGTGGTGCGTTCGATGGCGGAGGCGGCCCACAACGCCGGTGTGCAAATTGTCACCGGCGACACCAAAGTGGTCGAGCAGGGACACGGCGATGGAGTCTACGTCAACACGGCCGGCGTGGGGATTGTGCAGGAAGGGGTCGAGGTTGGCCCGGACAAGCTGCGCCCCGGCGACGTGGTGCTCGTCAACGGCCCCCTCGGCGACCACGGCATCGCCGTGATGAGCAAGCGGGAGGGGCTGGAATTCGAGACCGCGTTGCTCTCGGATAGCGCCCCGCTGAACGGGCTGGTCGAATCACTGCTGGCAGCCGCCCCTCACACCCACTGCCTGCGCGACGCCACCCGTGGCGGGTTGGCGGCGGTGCTGAACGAGCTGGCAGGCACGTCCCAGGTGGGAGTCGAGATCGAGGAAACCGCCATCCCCGTTCGCCCGGCTGTCGCTGCCGCCTGCGAGATGTTGGGTTTCGACCCGCTGACCGTCGCCAACGAGGGGAAACTGGTCGCCTTTGTCCCGCCGGAGGAGGCGGAGGAGGCGCTGGCGGCGTTGCAGGCGCACCCGCTGGGGCGGGAGGCGGCCCGCATCGGCCTCGTCACCGAGGAGCACGCCACGCTGGTGCTGGCCCATACTCCCATCGGCGGGCGGCGGGTGGTGGATATGCCCCTGGGCGAACTGCTGCCCCGTATCTGCTGATCTTGATGGGCAGAGTGGTTGTAATTGCCCCGTTCTAGTGAGGAGGAGGCTCATTCCATGCTGGATTGCACCTGAGAGCGCCGTCTCCTCAAAGCCCAGGTTTGAACAAGAGACACGCCCCGTGCCGGATCGTGAGGCATGCCCCGTTTGCATTTTTTTGCAAATCGCCGTAAAATTATACACCTGCTTGACAATCTATGTTATGTGTGGTACTCTCTCGTTCGTAGGATAGTGCACCAACCAGACAGCAAGGAGGCAATAATGGTAGAGGGATCCCGTACTGAACGCCTGGTAAAGCGGCTGCAAGAATTACAGATGAACACGCCAGACGTGGAGGCAACTGCCGTCGTGAGTGTGGATGGGCTTACGATGGCTTCTTCTTTACCATCGGGCATCGAAGAAGATCGGGTCTCCGCAATGTCAGCCGCTATGCTCTCCCTCGGTGAGCGCATCGCCGGAGAACTGGGACGTGGTATGTTGGACGAGGTTTACGTCAAAGGGGAAAACGGATACGTCGTCCTGCGTGCCGTTGGTGAGGAGGCCGTGCTGACCGTGCTGGCCCGTCAGCAGACCAAACTCGGCCTGCTCTTTTTGGATATGCGTCGTGCGTCCGATGATTTGGCTGACATTCTGGCAGCCTAACATATCAGTACCAGAAGGAGGCCAAAAGTGTCACGGATTGAACCTAGTGGTTATTACTACCCCAATTTGATGGGCCATATTTACCTGGAAGCGATGGAAGAGGTAATGGGGAGGAATGGTCTGAACGCCATCTTGAACCTGGCGGGTCTTTCACACATGATTGACAATTACCCTCCCAACGACCTGAAAAAGGAATTCGACTTTGCAGACTTTTCTACCTTGAACTGGGCTTTGGAAGAGATGTACGGCCCACGCGGTGGGCGTGGTCTACAGTTGCGGGCCGGGCGAGCCGTCTTTGCCCTGGGGTTGCAGGGACTGGGCGCCCTCTCTGGTGCCGGTGACCTGGCTTTCAAAGTGCTGCCTATGGCCGCCAAGCTCAAAGTCGGCCTCCCCGCACTCGCCAAAGTCTTTACCCAGGTCAGTGACCAGGTGAGCAAAGTCGAGGACAAAGGGGAATATTACACCTACACTATGGATCCTTGCCCGGTATGCTGGGGACGCACTGCTGACCGCCCGATCTGCTTCGCAGGGAAGGGAGTGATAGAGGAAGGGCTGCACTGGCTCAGTGGCGGGTCCAAGTTCCGCGTGGAAGAGATCGAGTGCGTGGCTATGGGCGGTAAGGTCTGCACATATGCCATCTATAAAGAGCCAATCGGATAAGCGCACCAGCCCAATTGTGCTTTAATGTGTATGGAGGGTGGAAAGGTGACCCAAGCTATTCGTATTCTCATTGTAGAAGACCAGGTAAATACTGCTGAAATGCTGACTTCGTATTTTGAGGCCCAGGGTTACGAGGTTGACACAGTGGGGTGGGGGAAGGATGCACTGGCTTTTACCGAAAAAACCGTTCCCGACCTCGTCATGCTGGATATTCGCCTGCCCGATATTGACGGCTATGAAGTGTATCGTCACTTGCGCGGCCAGCGCCGCACCAGGCACGTCCCCGTTATCTTTCTGACCGAGAGACGCAAGCGGGGGGACAAACTGATGGGGCTGGGACTGGGCGCGGCGGATTATATCACCAAGCCGTTCGACGTTCAGGAACTGCGTTTGAGAGTGCGTAACGTGCTGCGCCGCTCCAAACTGGGACAGTTTTCTCACCCCATCACCAGCCTGCCGTCCGCATCGTTGGTTGACGAACGGTTGCGCGATTTGTTGAACGACTCGGATTGGGCGATACTTTCCATCGGTCTGTACGGGTTGGGTGAATTTGCCGAAGCCTACGGGTTTGTGGCCCGCGATGACGTGGTGCGTGCGGTGGCGCTCATGTTGAGTCACGTGGTGGGCGAGAGCCGCCACCCCGATGCTTTTGTGGGCCATTTGGATGATACCAGCTTTTGCGTCGTCACCAAGCCGGACGGGGTACAAGATGTACAGCATGCGCTCAGGACGCGGCTGGACGAGGCGATGGCGTTTTTCTACCCCCGCGCAGATTGGGAAGCTAAACAGCATCGGCAAACCCAGATACCAAATCTACACGTCGCTATGGGGGTGCTCACTTCCCAGGGGGGCAACTTTAACGATCTGGCAGAGCTGAAACGGGCCGCAGTCGGTGCCCAGCACGCTAAATAGAAACCGGGTTTTTTAGAAAACAACTGGTTTCTTATCTCCCCGGCCGGCAGGACTGGACACCTGGCCGGGGATTTTATTAGGGTGTTTGCTATGAACCTGACCGTCGTCATCCCCACTTACAACGAGGCCGAAAACATCGCGCCGATGACCGGGGCGCTGTTCGGGTTGGGCATTCCCGATCTGAGCATTTTGATCGTGGACGACGAATCACACGATGGCAGCGGCCGCATCGCCGACGAGTTGGTGGTTGCACATCCGGGCCGGATGCAGGTGCTGCACCGCACCGGCACGCGCGGCCTGGGACTGGCCTACATAGACGGGTTCCGCTACGCGCTGGAACACGGGGCCGACCTCGTCGTCCAGATGGATTGTGACTTTTCCCACTCACCCGCGTACATCCCCCAATTTCTGGAGCGCATCCAGGATTACGACGTCGTCGTGGGGTCTCGCTACGCCCCGGGCGGCAAGACGGACGAAGACTGGGGTTTTGGACGCTGGCTGCTCTCCTGGTGGGCCAACAGTATCTATACCCGCCTGATCCTGGGATGCCAGGTCAAGGACGTCACTGCCGGGTTCAAATGCTGGAAACGGGAGACGCTGCTGGGTATTGACCTGAACTCTATCCACTCGCAAGGGTACGTCTTCCAGGTCGAGATGGCCTACGTGACCGAGCGGTTGGGCTACCGCGTGCTGGAAATCCCCATCTATTTCGAGGATCGGCGCATTGGCCGCTCCAAGATGACCGTGCCGGTCAAGATCGAAGCGGCGCTGCGGGTGTGGCAGGTCCGCTGGCGTCACCATCACCTCCGCCCCAGTGACCGGTTGATCGTATGATCCGCAAATCGCTCCCCGACCTGAG
Organism: uncultured Anaerolineales bacterium; assembly: GCA_964400615.1. GTDB lineage: Bacteria > Chloroflexota > Anaerolineae > B4-G1 > B4-G1 > B4-G1. The sequence continues at coordinate 4,520 of CAYNVC010000095.1, forward strand.
TATCATCATCCTGTTGCTCCTCCTGCCCCTCCTGTTGTTCGCGCCGGTGGCGTTGGGGCACAAAACGCTCCTGCCGGCCGACAATCTCTTTTTGAACGAGCCTTACCGCGCGGCCGCCGCCGAGATGGGGGTGAGCTATCCTCACAACCACCTGGTCTCGGACCTGATCCTGGAAAACTATCCCTGGAAGCGGTTCATTTTGACCGCGCTCCATGACCACGACCTGCCCCTGTGGGACCCCTACATCTTTGCCGGACACCCCTTTCTGGCTAACGGGCAACACTCGGCGCTTTACCCCCTGAGCATTGTCTTTTACCTCCTCCCGCTGTGGCGGGCGTATGGCGTTTTTACCTGGCTCCAACTGGGGCTGGCCGGGATTTTCGCCTACCTGTTCGCTCGCGTGTTGGGGATCCGCCGGTTGGGCGGGCTGGTTGCCGGAATCACCTTCCAGTTTAGCGGCTTTATGGTCGTCTCTGCCGCCGCCCACCCGATGATCATCGCCGGCGCTTCGTGGCTGCCGTTCATCCTGGCGATGGTCGAGCTGATCGTGCAGCAGCGGCCCGCGCTGGGCCACAGACCGGCGACGCTCCCCTGGGCGCTCCTGGGCGCGTTGGGCCTGGGCTGCCAGATGTTGGCCGGTCACGCCGAAAACACCTACTTTGTCCTGTTGGTCACGGCTGCTTACGCGCTGTGGCGGGTCGGTGGGGAAGCGGTGCGCCGGCCTGCCGGCGGGCGAGCGGCGGGGGCGCGGCGGGCGATGGCGTGGCTGGCGTTGATGGTCGTCCTGGGCCTGGCGTTGGGAGCGGTGCAGTTCCTGCCGCTCTACGAGGTGGTCAACGGCAGCTTCCGCAGCGGGGCGGCGGCGGCGAGTCTCTCGCAGGTGCGTGGCTGGGCCTACCCGCCCCGGCGGCTGATCACCTTTGCCATCCCCAACTTTTTCGGCAACCCGGCCCACCACGGCTATTTCGATCTCTTTACCCTGCGTTGGACCCCCGCGCAGCCGTCCGACGGTGGGCGGTACATTGACTGGGGAATGAAAAATTACGTCGAAGGCGGGGCCTACCTGGGCCTGCTGCCCCTCCTGTTGGCCGCCCTCGCCGTCCTCCGCTACGCAATACGCAGCACGCAGCACGCAACACGCAACACGCAACACGCAATACGCAACACTTCCATCCCCTTTTTCACCCTCCTATCCCTCTTTTCCCTCGGCTGCATCTTTGGCACACCGCTCTACGCCCTCGTCTATGCGCTCCCCGGTCTCGAGCAATCCCATTCCCCCTTCCGCTGGGTCTTTCCGCTTACCCTCTCCGTCGCCGTGCTGGCCGGATTCGGTGTCCAGACCGTCACCGCGAGCCGCAACCGTCACCTTTCCCACCAATTCCCCAATTCCCAATCCCCAATCCCCAACCTCTTTTTGCTCAAGACATCTTTTTCGGCGGAATCGCTGTTCGCCGCGCTGGCCTTTTGGGGTGGGGTGGTCACGTTGGCCGGATTGGCCCTCAGCCGGGTCTTTTTCGCCCAGATCGAGCCGTTGGTGACGCGCGTCTTTCTATCATTGGCAAAAGCGCCCCAGGCTTTTCCCGATCAGCGCGCCTTTTACTCCTACGAGTTCAAGTGGACGGCGCTTTTCGCTCTGCTGCTGATGGGAACCGGCATCGTCCTGCGCGTGAGTCGCTGCCCGATTTTCGTCCGCCGCCGGCCCGTGTGGGAATTTCTGGCCGTGGGGCTGTTGCTGCTCGATTTTATCGCCTTTGGCGCGGGATTCAATTCAGCCGCAGACCCTGCGCTGCTCGACTATACCCCGCCGGTGGTCGAGTTTCTGCGCCGGGACACCTCTCTCTGGCGCTACGCCACCTTCACCCCGCCCGGCGCTACCAAGACGATGAACCCCAACGTGGGCATGTTCTACGATTTGCTGGCGGTGGACGGATACGACTCGCTCTTTACCGCCCAGTACCGCGACTATATGGCCCTGATCGAGCCGCAGAACGAGACACTGTACAACCTCATCGCCTCCTTCCACCAATGGTCGAGCCTGGATAGCCCCCTCACCGACCTGCTCAACGTCAAATACATCGTCACCGAATTCGAGATCCCCGATCCCAAATACAAATTGGTCTACCAGGATGACGCGGTGCGGGTCTATGAGAACCTGGGCGCGATGCCCCGCGCCTTTACGCTCCCCGCTTCGGCCACGCTGGTGAGCGACGACCTGGGTGACACCGTGCAATCCTACGACCCGCGCAATTACGTCATCCTCGATCCGGACGTCTACCCGCCGTCCCCAGCCCCGCAGCCGGCTGCCGCCGTTGTCCAACGGGTGACGCGCTACACCATCAACCAGGTTCAGGTGGACGTGCAGAACGACGCGCCGGGTTGGCTCGTCCTGGCCGATTCCTACTTTCCCGGCTGGAAAGCATTCGTGCGCCCGCAGGGCACGGGCGAAGAGGCCGAGCAGCAGGTCGAAATCTACCGCGTGGACGGCAACTTTCGGGGCGTGTTGCTGCCCGCGCCGGGCGCGTGGACGGTGCGCTTCAAGTACAGCCCCGATAGCGTCAAAATAGGGGCCTTTATCAGCTTTATCGCCGGGATGGCGCTCCTCTTTTTGACCGGCCTCTACCTGTGGCGCTTTTTCTACCGCGCGGAGGATGACGCCAGCACGGTCAAGCGGGTAGCCAAGAACTCGATTGCGCCCATCATCCTCAACCTCTTTAACCGCGCGATTGACATGGCCTTTGCCGCCCTGATGGCCCGCATCCTGGGGCCGGTGGGGAACGGGCGCTATTTTACCGCCGTCATCATCTACGGCTGGTTCGATATCGTCGCCAACTTTGGGTTGGACATGTACCTGATGCGCGAGGTGGCCCGCGACCGTGCCCACGCCCGTCATCTCTTTATTGGCGCGACCGGGCTGCGCCTGCTGCTCTTTGTGGCGGTCGCGCCCGCGTTGGGCGGATTTCTGTTCGGGCGGCAGGCGTTGGGGACGCCGCTGGCGGGCGAGACGGTTTGGGCGGTCGCGCTGCTCTATGCCGGGTTGCTGCCAGGCACGGTAGCCAATAGCCTGACGGCGCTCTTTCGCGGCTGTGAGAAAAACGAGTACCCCGCCGCCATCCAGACCGTGACCACCATCGTCAAAGTCACGCTGGGAGTGCTGGCGCTGGTGAGCGGGATGGGAATCGCCGGCCTGGCGGGGGCCTCGATCCTGACCAACGCGGCCACGATGACGATCCTGGCCCTCCTGGCCCGCCGCCTGATCTGGCCCACCCTGCCTCCGTCCCCGTCCCCGTCCCCGTCCCCCGTCCCCCATTCGCCCTCCGCCATTCGCCATTCGCCATTCGTCATTCGCCATTCGCCATTCGCTCTTCGCCATTCGCCATTCGCCATTCGCTCTATGCTGACCGAAAGCTGGCCGCTGATGGCCTCGCTCCTGTTGCAGGCGCTGTTCACCGGGGTCAACGGGGTGCTGCTCCAATTTTTGCAGGGCGACGCGGTGGCCGGGTGGTACGATGCCGCCCGCAAGTGGGTGGACGCGCTCAACATTATCCCCTCTTTCTTTACCTTTGCCGTTTTCCCCGTGATGTCGCGCCAGGCGGCCCAGGACCGGGCCGGGCTGCGCCGCTCTTACCGTCTATCGGTCAAGTTGCTGACCTTGCTCTCGCTGCCGGCGGCCGTGCTCGTCACGCTGCTGGCGACCCCGCTGGTGGGGCTGCTCAGTGGCAGCCAGTTCCTCCCCTTTGGTGCGGTGACGCTGCAACTGTTGATCTGGTCCATCATCTTTGGCTGGATCAACAGCCTGACCAATTACGTCCTCATTGCGCTCGACCGGCAGCGGTACGTGCTCCTCGTCTCCGGCGTGCGGGTGGTTTTCACCGTGATCGTGAACCTGCTTTTCGTGGGCCGCTTTAGCTACGTCGCGGCTGCGTGGATCATCACCGGCGGCGAGCTATTGCTGGTGTTGCTGTTCGCCGCCGACCTGCGCCGTCAACTGGGGCCGCTGGGGTGGGGGGGGGCGTTGGGCCGCCCCGCGCTGGCCGGGCTGGCGATGGGTGCGACCGCCTGGGCGCTGGTCGGCTTTAGCCTTCCCCTGGCACTCGTGGCCTGTGTGGCGGTTTATTTCCTGATGTTACTGTTCCTGCGCGTCCTCACCCCGGAGGAGCGGGCGCTGCTTGCGCCACTGTTACCGGCGCGGCTGCGCGGAGCGCGGCTCAACCAGGCCGAAAAGAAGTAAAACGACTCGGAACGCAGGCTTCCAGCCTGCAAGCTTTTCCCCCCACAACCACCCTTGACATTTTCCCCGTCCCGCCTATAATATGACCCTGGTCATATTTGAACTT
>CAYNVC010000096.1:0-3986 GCA_964400615.1 uncultured Anaerolineales bacterium
ACTGGGGCGCAACGTGGTCAGGTAAGAGCCATCACGAGAGACGGAGAGAGAGGCCAGCGTGCTAATGTGGTCAGCGACCGGGGCCTGGGCAAAATCGTCGTAGGTCAGCGTGTATTCCCTCACGTCCGCCGACTCGCCGCGCGAGAGCGTGACCGTTGTATCAAAGGGGTACATCCGCGTACCGATGACGCCCAATCCCATCAGAACGATACCCGCGTGCACCAGGTAGCCACCGTACTTGCGCCGGTTGCGACCAAACAGTTGCCAGAGTGAGAGGAGTGGGTTTTCCCGCCGGCTGCGGCTACGGGCGGTTGCGTCTCGAACGTACTCGGCCAGCACAGTTCCCCCGGCCACACCGAGCAGGGCAAAAGCAACCAGGGAAACCGGCTGATCGAATCCCAAAATAGCCGCCACCCCCGGGGCCAGAATCGCACCAAACAGGGCCGGCCATCCGCGTTCCTGCAATCGTTTGAGCGCCGCCGCTGCCTGCCCCAACAGGGGACAGACCCCCAGTAACAGCAGCAGCAGGCCAAACTGGGGGCCTGTCACCCGGTCGAACCAGGCCGACCCGGCCTCGAACTTGTGCGCGGTGAGGACGTCGGTGAGCGTGGGCAGCACGCTGCCGATGAACACCGAGCCGGTGAGGGTGAGGAACAGGATCAGGGTCAGAAGAAAAGTTCCCTCGCGGGAGAGTATCCCCGTCGGAGGGCGCGGGTCGGTCAGCAGAGAGCGGCGGCTCACCATCAGCGCCCCCGCGCCGACCAGCGTCACGCCGATGGCGGCCAAAAAGTACAGGCCCAAATCGGAACGGGCAAAAGCGTGTACCGACTGAATCAGCCCGCTGCGGGTGGTGAACGTGCCGAACATTACCATCTCGAACGAAAGCACGACCAGCAACAGGTTCCACCAGCGGAACCCGCCGCGCTGCTCCTGCATCACCGTGGCGTGGAGGAGCGCGGTGGCGGTCAACCAGGGCATCAGCCCGGCGTTCTCCACCGGGTCCCAACCCCAATAGCCTCCCCAGCCCAACACGTCGTATGACCAACGCATCCCCAGCAGCAACCCGATCCCCAAAAAGAGCCAGGCCGCCAGGGTCCAGCGACGGGTGACGGAGGGCCAATCGTCCACGTGGCGTGTGACCAACGCCGCCAGCGCAAAGGCAAATGGAACCGCCAACCCCACGTACCCCAGGTACATCGCCGGCGGGTGAAAGATCATGCCGGGATGGCGCAAGAGGGGATTCAGCCCCTGCCCGTCGGCGACCGCTGCCGGCGAGGGAGCGAAGGGGTTGGAGAGAAAGAGCGTCACACCGGCAAAAAAAGTAGTGATGAGGCTCGAAAAAACGGTCATCCAGGGGATGAGAGGGCGACTCTTTTCCGTAGGACGGCTCACCACCAGAGCGGTAAAGAGCGCCTGCAAGAACGACCACAGGAGCAGCGACCCCTCCTGTCCGGCCCACACAGCCGAAGCCTTGAGGTAGAGCGGCAAGGTACGGCTCGAGTGTTCGGCCACGTATTTGATCTGGAACTGGTCGTTCAAAAAGGCCACCAGGAGGAGCAGGAACGCCAGTCCCAGCAATCCCGTGGCGGCGTAGAGGCCGTTGTGCGCGCTTTGCGCCCAGCGCGAGTCGGAGCGATGGATAGCCCAAAAGGCAGCGCCGGCCGCGTAGAGCGCCACAGCCAGCGCCAATCCGGTGAGTATAGAACCAGTGTCTGCCAGCATTAAAGCACCTTTGCTCGATTTTGGTCTTGCATTGTCGTTATTCCCCTGTTTACTCGCCTACCTGCTCAGGCACGTCTTCCTCGTAGCGGCTAGGGCACTTGAGCAGCACCTGTTCGGCGTGGAAACGACCGTCCTCTCCCACCCGGCCGCGCATGATCGCCTGGGCCTCGTTTTGCAGCAGGTCAGGCTTGACGTCGTCGTAGACCACCTCCAGGCGGGGAGCGGTCGCATCGTTGACGGCGGCGTGGAGCACGGCGGCCAGCCCTCCGGCCTGCTCCACCTCTTGCGGGTCGCCCGGCACCTCGACGACGGTAAAAGTCACGCGGGGGATAGATGGATCGTAGACGATGGTATCTCCCAGTATTGCGCCGGAGACGGTGACGTTCCGGCCCCGGGCCTCGCTTCCCAGTGCCTGCAATTCCTCGACGGTGAGAAAATAATGCGCCGTGCTGCCGGTGTTGCTGACGATCAGATATGCCACGGCGGCCACGATGAGCAGCCCGGCGACGATGAACTTGATTTTGCCTGCCATACAGTTTTCCCCTCCCGGTTTGGTGGACAGGAACAACCTGTCCCAACGTGGGAGGGACTATACCACGGGCAGGGTACATTGTCAACGGAAGCCAGGTGACAAACTGCCGTTACCCTGCCGGGCCAGTCGCAAACAGCCCCCCAGGCGTGGCGATCCAATCCATCCGCTGATCATACCCATTGTGGGGCAGCGCGTCGACCACGAACTCGTCGTAGGTCACGCCCACGCGCAGCGCCGTGGTAGCGGGCAAAAAGCGATCATAATACCCGCCGCCAAACCCCAGCCGCCAGCCGTCTCTATCGAATGCGACGCCGGGAACCAGCACCACGTCGAGTGTGGCCGGCTCCACCAGCGGCAGGTCGTGAGCAGGTTCCATCATCCCAAAGCGATGGGGAACCAGTCGGGCGGGGTCGTAGACGTGCAGCAGCATCCCGTTATCGTCAATCACGCGCGGAACGGCCCAATGCGCCTGCGGCAACATCTCAAAGAGCGGGGCCAGGTCAATCTCGTTGCAAAAGGCCAGGTAGGTGAGGACAGAGACACTGGCCGGCCGGGAGGCGAGGGGCGGCCAGGCGGCCAACCGGCGGCAGACCGCAACGGAGGCGACGACGACCTCGTCCGGGCTGAGAGCCTGCCGCAAGTTGGCAAAGTGAGAGCGAAGTGTTTGCTTGTCCATAAAAAAGATACCTCATTGCCGGAGAGGCAGCCGCCGTCCGGTGGCGCTGCGGCGGGCCTGACCAAAATCCTGCACCCCGTCCAATTGTTCCACGTCGAACACCGGCCCGTCCTGGCAGACCAGGAACCCGTCCAGAGCGCACTGCCCGCAGATGCCAAAGCCGCACTTCATATACCGCTCCAGGCTCAATTGACCGGGGATGCCGCGTTCGCGGCACATCTGATGGAGGGCGACGAGCATTGGTTCAGGCCCACAGGCGTAAATGGCGAATGGCGAATTGCGAATTGCGAATTGCGAATTGCGAATGGCGAATGGCGAATGGTTAATGGCGTCGGTGACGTAGCCATAGTGGCCGGCAGTGCCGTCGTCGGTGGCGAGGAGAGGCTCTATCCCTGACGCGCGGAATCGCTCGACGTAGAGCAGTTCGTTGGCCGTGCGAGCGCCGAGCGCCACAGTCACCGGGACGCCCGTCGCGGTCGCCTGCCTGGCGAGGAAATAGATCGGCCCCACGCCGCTCCCGCCGCTCACCAGCAGCGCCGGCAGAGTTTCGTCCAGAGTAAAACCACGCCCGTATGGGCCACGCCAGCCCACCCGGTCGCCCACTTTGCGGCGGTGCAACTCGGTGCTGAACGGCCCCACCCGCGCCACGCTCACGGTGAGGGGGTCGGGCCAGGCGATGGACATTGGTTTCTCGTCCACGCCGGGCAGCCAGAGCATGACGAATTGCCCCGGCCTGGCCTCCGGTAGCCGGGCATCCAGGACAAAGGTGCGGATTGTGGGGGTCTCCTCCCGCACCTGGCGGATGGGGACTGTTTGCGGCAACGTCGCTTGACTCATCTCGATTTCTCCAGTCGGCAAGTTTACCACAATGAGCGAGTTCTGGAAAGTCAACATCCCCGCTGGGTGTCCGTCACTTTGGCGCCGGATGGCGTGCTCCGCCTGGGATCGCGGGCGTCCCCGCCCGCATGCGGCCAGGATGGCCGCGTTCCGGGGCAGCCCCGTGCGGCCAGGATGGCCGCGTTCCGGTGCGCCTGTCCCAGCGGCGACTGTTCACGG
>CAYNVC010000096.1:4086-8814 GCA_964400615.1 uncultured Anaerolineales bacterium
TGCGGCCAGGATGGCCGCGTTCCGGTGCGCCTGTCCCAGCGGCGACTGTTCACGGCGGCGCGGCACATACGAATACCCGCCAACCTATCCGAAACACACCCAAATCAAATTCAGACTTTTTTCACAAACCCACCCTTGACACGCGCCCAAGACTAGAATATACTAGAGGCAAACCAACACAATCTCTCGGAGCACCAATGACAACCACCTCGCACGCCACGATGACCAACGACAGACCACCATCCACACCAGAGATGGACCTGGATAAAATCCTGGTGGTGGACGATCAACCGCTCAACCAGATGCTCGTGCGCCGGATTCTCAAAAACACCACCTTCACTCTGAGCTTTGCTTCCAACGGCGCCGAAGGACTGGAAAAAGCCCGCGCCGAATTGCCTTTCCTCATCCTCAGCGATATTATGATGCCGGGGATGGACGGCTTTGAGATGTGCGAAAAGCTCAAAGCCGACGACCTGACCCAAGACGCGGCCGTGATCTTTGTCACCGCCCACCACCGCGACGCCGATATGGTCAGCAAAGGGTTGGATATGGGGGCCGACGATTACATCTACCGCCCATTCCAACCCAGCGAGTTAAAGGCCCGGGTGCAGGCGGTGGCGCGGCTCAAGAGAGCTGAGATGGAGGCCCGCCGTCGCGCCCGCACCATCGCCCGCCGCAACCGGGAACTCGAATTCCTCAACACCCTGTCCCTGGCTGCAACCTCGTCCCTCGGCTCGCAGGATGGCCTCGTCCCCTTGATGCCCCAATTTGCCCAACTGTTGGGAGCTAGAGCCATTGCATTGTTCCTGCTGCAAGATGACGCGGCACAAGTAAACGTCGCCTCCCATAGCGGGCAATCATTCTCCACCTCGGTCACACTCGGCTCCGGGGCCGACTCTCAAAATCTCGCCGGTCAGGTTCCCCCCATCCTTGCCACAATCCTGGAAGAGGCCCACCCACCATTTGACCTCTCTCTTCCCGCCGCAGAGCGCGCGATCAGCGCCATCCCAATGGTCAGCCGCGAACGTGTCATCGGGGCGCTGGGCGTCGTTCACCCCCAGGAGCGCCCCCTCACCGACGCGGACACAATGTTGCTGAACTCGGCAGCCGGGATTATGGCCGTGGCAGCCGAAAACGGGCGTCTCTTTGCGGAGGTGCAGGCATTCAACCGCCACCTGGAACAGATGGTGGAGGAGCGCACCCGGCAACTGGTCGAGGAAAAAAACAAGACCGAGGCCATCCTGGCAAGTATGGCGGACGGGCTGCTGGTGCTGGACGGGGAGAACCGTATCATCGCCGCCAACAGGACGGCGGAAGAAATGCTCGGCTTTCACCTGGACGAGATGCAAGGACAGGTCGCCGGGGCGCAAATGGACTCGGAACTGTGGCGCTGTGTCAAAAAAATGGTGGGCGGGCACGAACTGACCACGAGCGGCCTGGTCGACCTGCCAGACGAATCCAGGCCGGGCGGGTTGCGCTCGATCCAGGCCAGCGCCGCCAGGATGCAGGGCGCAGAGGCCGCGACGGCGGGACGGTACGCCGGAACCGTGATCCTCCTGCGGGACATCACCGCGCTCAAAGAGGTGGAGCGCATGAAGGCGCGTTTTATGGCCGGTGTGACCCACGAACTCAAGACCCCCCTGGCGATCATCCGGGTGCACGCCAACAACCTGCTCACCTACCACGACCGTCTCCCCAAACGCAAACAACGCGACCTGCTGGACACGATCCAGAAACAAGTCGCGCTGCTGGAGCGCTCGGTCGAGGACATCCTCGACCTGACGCGCCTGGACGCCGGCGCAACGTCGCTCAACCGCGAGCCGGTTGACCTGGGCGCTCTGGCGGACGAGATCATCGCCAGCATGCGCCCCCTGGCCGAGTCCAAACAGATCAACGTGCTGTGGGTCAAACCATCCTCCGCCGTGACCGTCCGGGCGGATTCCAGGGGCATCAGGCGGGTCATCCGCAACCTGCTCGATAACGCCCTCAAGTACACGCCAGACGGTGGGACGGTGGAAGTAAAGACGCTCCCGCGCGAGGAGCAGGGCGGAGCAGAGATTCGCGTCCGTGACACCGGCGTGGGAATCCCGGCCGAGCATCACGAGCGGATATTCGAGCGCTTTTACCGCGTTGATCCCTCTCACACCATCCCTGGAACCGGCCTGGGGCTGGCAATTGTCAAAGAAATCATCACGGCACACGGCGGCGAGATAGAGGTGGCAAGCGACCCCGGCGCAGGTAGCACGTTCACCGTCACGCTGCCCTGAGCAGAACAAACCGAGGAGGACGACAATGGACACGATCATTCTAGTAGTTGACGACAACCCCGACCTGGTGGACGGGGTCAAGCTCACCCTGGAAATGGAGGGCTACCAGGTACTATCCGCCGCGAGCGGGCCAGAGGCGTTGACGATATTGGAGCGGATCACGCCGGACTTGATTCTGGCGGACATTATGATGCCAGAGATGGACGGGTTCGAGCTATACGAGCGCGTCCACGCCGATCAACGCTGGATACAGGTTCCCTTTATCTTTCTCACGGCCAAGACTGACCAGAACGACATCCGCCGGGGCAAAGAGATGGGCGCCGACGACTATATCACCAAGCCGTTCGACCCGCAGGACTTGATTGCCGCCATCAGAGGACGGTTGAAACGAATGTCCCAGGTGACCGGCCGCCCGGCGTCCGGCGACACGCTGGGTTACATCAAACGGCTGTGGCGTGCCAAATTGGGGCCGTTGCCCATACCGGTCGTCACTCTCCTGATTGTCTTTGTCCTCTTGAGCGCGCCGCTTCTGGTCGTGTTCCGCATAATTCCCCGCACTATTTTTCAGGCACCCGCCTCGCTGCCCACTTTCGAGTCACCGCTGCGCCAGGACGTCGGGGAGATGGTCACGATCCCTGGGGGCGAGTTTTTGATGGGCAGCGACGACGTCGGAGCCGTGCAGCCCCGGCGTATCTACCTGCCAGATTTTCAGATCGACAAATACGAGACGACGAACGCCCAATACCGGGTGTTTGCCGAGGAAACCGGCCACCCGGCTCCCGACACTGTGTACTCGGATGCCGTGGCGGACTATCCGGTGACGAACGTCTCCTGGGAGGACGCGCTCGCCTACTGCGAATGGGCCGGGAAGCGCCTGCCCAGCGAGGCCGAGTGGGAAAAGGCGGCGCGGGGGACGGACGGCTTCATCTATCCGTGGGGGAACGAGTGGCGCGATGGGGTAGCTAACACCCGTGAGGCCAAGATAGGCGGCGTCACGCCCGTGGGCGAGTTCTCCGCCGGCGCCAGCCCCTACGGAGTGCAGGATATGGCCGGCAACGTGTGGGAGTGGGTGGACGATTGGGCCACCCCGGAACAGGTAAACAAGATCATTCGCGGCGGGGCGTGGAACGCGATCAATCGCTGGGCACAGACCTTTGCCCGTAACGAGACCCCGCCCACCTACACCCAGGACAATCTCGGCTTCCGCTGCGCCCGCTGACCCGGCTCAAGGCAAATAAAGCTGCGGATCCACCGGGCGGCCCTGGTAGCGAATCTCGAAATGCAGGTGCGGCCCGGTGGAATGGCCGGTGGTGCCCGCCCCACCCAACAATTCCCCCTGCCGCACCTCCTGCCCCACCTCGACGACGATCTCGGAGAAATGGGCGTAATAGGTGCGCCAGCCGTCCGCGTGCTCCACGATGACCAGGTTGCCGTACCCACCGCCCCACTCGGCAAAGACCACCACTCCATCCGCAGCCGCCACGATTGGATCCCACATCCGCGCGGCGATGTCGAGGCCAATGTGGCCGGGATTGCGCGGGTCGTGAAAAGTCCAGCCAGAGATGCTACGCCGCGTGGTGGGCCATTGGAACATTCCCTGGGCTACAGAGGCGGCCTGGCTGCCGGGAGCCGTAGCGGTCAACTGCGGCTGCGGGGGCACGCCCGGCGCAACCGGGGTGAGCGCCGCCGCGAGTGAGAGGAGAAGCGAGTACCGGCCCGGCGCACCGGAGAGCGGCACCACCCGGACGGTGTAGAGGCCGGTATCCGGCAAGCGCGGCTGGAAGACGTAGGGCAGCAGAAACACGGAACCGGTTTCCTCGGTCAACACGGTCCCGTCGGGAGCAAGCAGGCTGACGGCGAGTTCCGCCTCCACGTCGGAACCGGAGCCGGGGTAGAGCCACATCTCGACCGTGGCCGATTGCCCCTCACGCCCCATAAACTCCCAGGCATCCCCGGCCGCGCCGCCCAGCGTCCCTTCCACCGGAGAACCGGACGAGAGCCAGGAAACGTCACCGGTCGAGACTGGGGCCACGGTTGGGGCAGGGACGGGAGTGGAAAGAGGCAGTTCCACCCACTGCTCCGCCAACGCCGAGCCGGTCAGATAAGCCGCCGCCGCCAGCGCAACGGTCAGCACCACCCACACAAACAGAAAAAGGGGGCTTTTACCGCCCCCTGTCATCTTGCCCATATTTTTACCGCCGTCCATCCACTCGATACATCCGCCACACCTCGATTCGAGACGAAACCCTCCGGTTTTTCGAAGCAGGCGGATGAAATTGTACCACGCCGTCCGGGCGTGTCAAGCACCCATCCCGGCTACCTGAGCACGTTACGCGAGATGACGATACGCTGAATCTGGTTAGCGCCCTCGTAAATCTGCATCAGCTTGGCGTCGCGCATGTACCGCTCCACCGGGTACTCTTTGCTGTAGCCGTAGCCGCCAAAAATCTGCACGGCGTCG
>CAYNVC010000097.1:0-2813 GCA_964400615.1 uncultured Anaerolineales bacterium
TCCAGGCGGTGCCCATCCCCGGAGCCTCGCTCATGTTCTTTATGAACACCACCCGCCCACCGCTGGACGATATCCGCGTCCGGCAGGCGCTCCTCTATGGAACCGACCGCCAGGCCATCATCTCCACCGTCTTTCAGGATACTTCCCCGGTGGCCTACGGGCCGCTGGCGGCTGCCACTTTTGGCTACGACCAGGCCGTGCGGGATTATTATCCCTACGACCCGGCCCAGGCCAGGGAGCTGCTAAAAGAAGCCGGTTGGGCCGATAGCGACGGCGACGGCACACTCGACCGGGACGGCAAACCGCTGACGCTCGACCTCTGCCTGATGGGATGGGGCTATATGCCGCAAGTGGCCCAGGTGTTGGCAGCCCAGTGGGCGGAACTGGGGATCGGATCCGACAGCCGGTTGGTGAGTTTCCCGGAGGCGTTGCAGGTGGCGGACGAGGGGGAGTATCACCTGATGCCGTTCAACATCTCCGGCAGCGACCCCGACGTCCTGCGCAAGTTCTTTGACTCGGCAGCCGGGTTCAACTGGGCCAGGGTGGACGACGCCGACCTGGATGAATGGCTGACGGCGGCGGCGCAGACCTCGGAGCGGGCGGAGCGGGCCGCGCTCTACAGCCAGGTACAACGCCGGGTGATGGACCAGGCGCTGGTGATCCCCATCCGCGATTATGTCAACCTGAACGGGGTGAGCAGCCGGGTAAACGGGCTGCGCTTCGACGCCCGTGGCTGGTTCCCCTGGCTGATCGACGTGACGGTGGAGACCGAGTGACGGGAACCTGGTTTTCCCGTGCAGCCCGGTCTTTGGAACGGCAGATATGGTCAAATACATAGGACGGAGGCTCCTGCAGGCAGCCTTCGTCCTTTGGTTAGCGGCCACCCTGGCCTTTATCGCCCTGCAATTGACGCCGGGCGACCCTGCCCAGGCGCTATTGGCCGCCTCCGGCGCTACCCCTGAGCAAATCGCCGCCCGCCGCGCCCAACTGGGGCTGGACGATCCGCTCCCAATCCGATACCTCCACTACGTCACGGCCCTGGCGCGGGGCGACCTGGGGCAATCGTGGCTCCACGGCCGGCCCGTGGGGCGGATGATCTGGGAACAGTTGCCCCCGACGATGGAACTGGCCCTGGCTGCGACCACGGTTGGGGTCGTGTTGGGGCTGGCGCTGGGCGTGTTGGCCTCTCTGCGTCGCTCCACCTGGCTCGATACCGCCGCCACTGCCGTGGCGGTGTTGGGCCTTTCGACTCCCACTTACTGGTCGGGCCTGTTGGCAATTCTCCTGTTCTCGCTCCGTTTGGGCTGGCTGCCCGCGACCGGGGCCGGGGGGCTGCGTCACCTGGTGCTGCCGGCGCTGGTGTTGGGGCTGGCCCTCTCCGGCTCAGTCGCCCGCCTGACCCGCGCCAGGCTGGTGGAGGTGATGGCGGAGCCGTTCGTGCTGGCGGCGCGGGCGCGTGGGCTTTCCTCGCTCCACGTGCTCTTCGTCCACGTGCTGCGCTTGGCCCTCCAATCCGTGCTCACCGTCGTGGCCCTCCAATTCGGCTTCCTGTTGAGCGGGGCGGTCGTCACCGAATCGGTCTTCTCGCGGCGCGGGCTGGGCAAGCTGGCGGTGGAGGCGATTATGTGGCGGGACTTGCCGGTGGTGCGCGGCGTGGTACTGTTCGGAGCGGCAGCTTACGTGCTGGTCAATCTGGCGGTGGACTTGATGCAAATCTGGCTCGACCCCCGCCTGCGGGACGAAGGGCTGCCGTGATCAAGTGGTTTGCCCCCTCTCCGCGTCCCCTGCTGCGCCAACCCGCTGCGCTGGCCGCATTGATCTGGCTGACCCTGGTCGGGCTGGGGACGTTCCTCGCGCCCACCCTGCCACTGCTGACCGATACGGCCCGGACACTCCTGCCACCGGGGCCGGGCGGGATGCTGGGAACGGATTGGCTGGGGCGGGATGTGATGACGCGGTTGCTGTGGGGCGGGCGCTGGACTCTGGAGATGGGATTGACCGCTTTGGCGCTGGCCGTGGGGTTGGGGTTGCCGGCGGGGTTGAGCGCCGGATTTTTTGGCGGGCGGGTAGAAACGGTGTTGATGCGGCTGGCGGATGCGATGTTGGCTTTCCCCGGCCTGCTCCTGGCGATGGCGGTCGTGGCGGTGCTGGGGCCGGGTATGAAGTCGGCAGCGTTGGCGGTGGGGATAGCAGCAGCGCCGGCGTATGCCCGGATAGCGCGCGGCGCGGCGCTCGAAATCCGCTTGCAGCCCTACGTCGAAGCGGCGCAGTCCGTGGGGTGCAGCGAATGGCGCATCCTGCTGCGCCACGTCCTGCCCAACGCTGCGCCCACGCTGATTGCTTTCGCCGCCACCCAATTTGGCTGGGTGCTGTTGAACGGCGCGGCACTCAACTTTCTGGGCCTGGGCGCTCCGCCCGGCGCTCCCGAATGGGGCGCGATGCTGGCCGATGGACGCGGCTACCTGCGGAGCGCTCCCTGGGTGAGCAGCTTCCCCGGCCTGGCCCTGACCCTGACCGTGTTGGCCGCCAACCTGGTGGGAGACGGCTTGCAAGAGGCATTCAGACCCAGGTAGCGGGTGGGCAGGTTGCCCCGGCCTGCCAGATCGGCAAGATAGGCGTCATCCGCCGGTGGACGTGCTGGTCACAACCGGGGTAGGGGTGAGAGTCGGGGTCGATGTAGGGGCCGGCGTCGGCGTGTCGGTTGGCGTCGGCGTATGAGTGTTGGTTGGCATCGGTGTACGAGTATCGGTCGGCGTCGGCGTGAGGGTAGATGTCCCGGTAGGAGTAACCGGGGTTGGGGTAAAAGTCGGCGT